>DASWPR010000065.1:0-26691 GCA_036398455.1 Dokdonella sp. | reverse complement strand
GTTCCGTCGCGACGATCTTCACTTCCGGTCGCGCCAGGCGCAGCACTTCGCCGACGCCGGTCAGCGTGCCGCCGGTGCCCCAGCCGGAGACGAAATAGTCGAGCCGCTTGCCGGCGAAATCACGCAGGATCTCGGCCGCGGTCGTGTTGCGGTGATAGGCCGGATTGGCCGGGTTCTGGAATTGCCGTGCGAGGAACCAGCCATGCTGCTTCGCCAGCTCCTCGGCCTTGCGCACCATGCCGCTGCCACGCTCGGCGGCCGGCGTCAGGATCACCTTGGCACCGTACGCGCGCATCAGCTTGCGGCGCTCGACAGAGAAGGTCTCGGTCATGATCGCGACGAACTTGTAGCCGCGCGCGGCGCACACCATCGCGAGGGCGACGCCGGTATTGCCCGAGGTCGCCTCGACCACGGTATCGCCGGGCTTGAGCAGACCCTTCTGCTCGGCGTCCAGGATGATCGCGATCGCGAGGCGGTCCTTCACCGATCCGCCCGGGTTGAAGGCTTCGACCTTCACATACAGGTCGACGTGCTGCGGCGGCAGACGATGCAGTTTGACGATCGGTGTATTGCCGATGGTATCGAGGATGCTGTCGTAGCTCATGGCGGTGCTCCGCAAAGTTCGTGGGAAGGGTGTGCGCAGGAGGTTGCTCGAATCGGTACAGCCGGTCGCGCGGCGCCGGCCGGCTGCGGCCGGGCCGCCATCATAGGCGCGCCTTCGTAAAGGTTTTGCGATGCATCCTCAGGCGGCCAGCGCGGCGCCGAGGTCGGCATCGCCGAGCGGTGCGTCGCCGAACCAGTGCAGCTGCGCGGCCAGTGCGGCGACGTCGCCGACAATCAGCAGCGCAGGACTGCTCACGGCATGTTCGCGTGCGCGCTCGGGCAGGCCGGCGAGCACGCCGGTGATCACGCGCTGCTGCGCGCGCGTGCCGTTCTCGATCAGCGCGAACGGGGTCTGCGCGGCGCGGCCGGCGGCGAGCAGGCGCGTGCGTACCAGGTCCAGATGCGCCACGCCCATGTAGAACGCGAGCGTCTGGCGCTCGCTCGCCAGCGTGCGCCAGTCGAGCGCGTCGAGCGACTGCTTGCCATGGGCGGTGACCAGGTGCGCCGATTGCGCGTGGTCGCGATGCGTCAGCGGAATGCCCGCATAGGCCGCGCAGGCGACCGCTGCGGTGATCCCGGGCACGACGCTGTAGGCGATGCCGTGCGCGCGCAGGAATTCGAGTTCTTCGCCGCCGCGGCCGAACACGAACGGATCGCCGCCCTTCAGGCGCACGACGCGTTTGCCCGCGCGCGCATGTTCGACCAGGAGCGCATTCGTGCGCGACTGCGTGGTGTGATGGTCGCCGCTCTGCTTGCCGACGTCGATCCGTTCGGCATCGCGCCGCGCGAGTGCGAGCACTTCGGCGCTGACGAGCCGGTCGTAGAGAATCACGTCGGCCTCGCCGAGCGCGCGCAAGCCGCCGAGGGTGAGCAGGTCCGGATCGCCGGGACCGGCGCCGACCAACACGACCGAACCCGCGCGCTCGCGCACGCCGGGCGCCTCGAGTGCGGCGGCGAGCGCGGCCTCGGCTTCGTCGACGCGATCGCGCTGCACCAGCCGCGCGACCGGGCCGAGCACGATCTGCTCGAAGAAACGCCGTCGCACGATCGTATCGGGCAGGCGCTCGCGCAGGCGCTCGCGCCAGCGCTGCGCGAGTGAGGCGAGCGTGCCGAGCGAAGGTTCGAGCAGGGTTTCGATGCGCGCGCGCAGCAGCCGTGCGAGCGCGGGCGCGGCACCGCCGCTGGAAATTGCGATGACCAGCGGCGAGCGGTCCACGATGGCAGGAACCTGGAATGTCGACAGCCGTGCATCGTCGACGACATTGATGAACAGCCGTTTCGCATTCGCCAGCGCAGCGATCTCGCGGTTGATCGCGCTGTCGCCGGTGGCGGCGACCACCAGCCAGACATCGTCGAGCCAGTCGGCTTCGAACGTGGCCGCGCGATGGCTGATGCGGCCGTCCGCGGCTTCCGCGGCCAGCCATGGCGTCGCCTCGGGCGCGCCGACGATCACATCGGCACCGGCGGCCAGCAGCGCGCGCACCTTGCGCTCGGCCACGGGGCCGCCACCGACGACGAGGACGGTGCGCAGGCGCAGATCGGCGAACAAGGGATAGAGGGACATCGCGCGGCGGGCGGAAGAAAGGGCCGTCGCGGTCATTGGAGACACTACCGCGACGGCCAAATGGAGATCACACTCGGAGTAACGATATCGATCCTCGGCACTTCCCCCGCGCCTCGCAAATAAGCTGGCGGCAGCAGGTTATGCCGGCACAGCATGACGCCGCAGCGCCGCGACCTATCGCCGGAGCGCCGGCGTATTTCGTGAACGGCCTTCTGGACGGCCAAATGGTTCGCAGGTAGTCTCAGGGGCCGCCGGCCTTCGAGCCGGACAGGATCCGAGTGAAAAAATGAACAAAGACGCGAACAGCAGGCCATGCAGCCGTCCCGGGACGGCGCGCCGGTGTGCGTCGCGTGCGTGGACGGAGCGCCGCGCATGACGCTGACCCAGCTTCGCTACGTCGTCGCGATCGCCGACTCCGGCCTCAACATCACGCTCGCGGCCGATCGCGTACACGCCACGCAGCCCGGCTTGTCCAAGCAGCTCAAGCAGCTCGAGGACGAACTCGGCTTCCAGCTGTTCGCGCGCAAGGGGCGCAGCCTCGATGCGGTCACGCCGCAGGGCGCGCAGGTGATCGAGCGCGCCCGCACGATCCTTGCCGAAGCGGCGAACATCCGCGCGATCGCGGCGAACCTGCGCAGCGACGACCAGGGCGAACTGTCCATCGCAACGACGCATACGCAGGCGCGCTTCGTGCTGCCGCCGGCGGTGGGCGCGCTGAAGCGGCGCTATCCGCAGGTCAGCGTGCATCTGAAGCCGCATGGCGATGCGCAGGTGATGGAACTGCTCGAACGCGGCCAGGTGGATCTGGCCATCGTCAGCACCGCCGGCGCACCGCCGACCGACGGTCTGGCGGTGCCGCTGTTCCGCTGGCAGCGCGCGGTGATAGCGCCGCGCGAGCACGCGCTCGCGGCGCTCGGGCGCGCGCCGCGCCTGGCCGATATCGCGCGCTATCCGCTGGTCAGCTACGAGTCTTCGCTGCGCACCGATTCCTCGCTGCGCCATGCGTTCACGGCGGCGGGCCTGATTCCGAATTTCGCCTGCACCGCGCGTGATGCCGACCTGATCAAGACCTACGTGCGCGCCGGCCTCGGCGTCGGCGTGCTCGCGCAGATGGCGATGACGCGCGAAGACGAAGCGGACCTGCGCGTCTTCGAAGCCGACGGGCTGTTCCCCGAATGCACGACCTGGCTCGTGCTGCGCCGCGACCGCGTGCTGCGCGACTATGCCATCGCGCTGGTCGAGCTCGTCGCGCCGCAGATCGACGGCCGCACGCTGCGCCAGGTGCTCGCCGGCAATGCCGAGCCGCAATGGCCGCCGGCGCCGTCCTGGCAGGAAGTGCGCGAACGCCTGCCCGCTGCAGCGTGAGGGCGCCGCGGCAGGCGCCGCGCCTGAATTCGGGGAAGAACATGTCGGCGCGTGCCGCCTGCACGCTGCGATGCCCAGCTCATCGATCCTTCTGACGGATGACTGCGCCCAGTCCGTGGATGGATGTGCGCGCGACCGGCGACGGCGGGCGACGAAAATTCTCGTAAGTCGCCGGCGCCGCGCGCGAAATGACAGGAATCTGTAAGCCGAGCTGAGCTAGAACCCCTGAGCGGGTCGCGTCGGATGCGCAGCGCGTTTTCGTGCGCAGGCAATCCCATCCACGCCAGCCGTCGTAGTCGTGTACCGCCGACAAATGCGCAATGGGTGCGGGATCGCGCGTCCCGCAGGCGGCCATCGATTTCTCACGTTCGCAGTGCAGCAGAGGGTCACTCGATGAAGCAATCCACATTCGCCCCCTGGGGCGAACCGGCGCGCCGTTTCGCGCTTTCGCTCGTTGCCGCGTGCGCCCTCTCGGCCGCGCTGGCCGTTGCGGCGGAAGCGCCGGCAAGCCGCAGTCCGCAGCTGGCGCAGGTACCTGCCGCGGTAGCGGCCGGCCAGGCCGCGCTGATCGCTCCGCTGGATGGCGCGCGGCGCATGAAGCTCGCGATCAACCTGACCGTGCGCAACCAAGCCGCGCTCGACAGCCTGATCCAGCAGATCTACAACCCGGTCAGTCCGCTGTATCACCATTATCTGAGCGTGGCGGAATTCACCGAACAGTTCAGCCCGACGCAGTCGGACTACGACGCCGTCGTGAACTGGGCGACCGCGCAGGGCTTCACGGTGCGAAGGACGACCTCGAACCGGCATATCGTCGACATCGAAGGCACGGTCGACGTGGTCAACAGCGCGCTGCATGTGCAGATGGAGTCGTACCGGCACCCGAGCGAGGCGCGTACGTTCTTCGCGCCCGATCGCGAGCCGGCGATCTCGCTGGCGGTACCGGTGCTGCAGTTCACCGGACTCGACAACTTCACCTTGCCGGAGCCGAAGCTGAAGCAGGGCGATGGCTCGATGCGGCTCGGCCCGATCGTGCACGCCGGCGGCTCCGGCCCGTCCGGCAATTTCCTGCCAAGCGACATGCGCGCGGCGTACTACGGTTCGGGTCCGCTGACCGGTGCCGGCCAGACCGTCGGCGTGTTCTCGTTCGAAGGCTACAACAGCGAAGACGTCGGCCTGTTCTACTCGCTCACCGGCGAGACGCCGCATGACGTGCCGATCAGCAACGTGCTGGTGAACGGGTTCTCCGGCGAGTGCGGCGATTGCGACGACGGCGAGCAGGTGCTCGATATCGTCAACGTCATCGGCATGGCGCCGGGCATCTCGCAATTGCTGTTCTACGAAGGCGACAGCGGCCCCGACGTGCTCAACCAGATGGCGACCGACAATGCCGCCAAGGTGCTCAGCTGCTCGTGGGGATCGAGCGACATGGGTCACGTCGCCGATCCGATCTATCAGCAGTTCCAGGCACAGGGACAGACGTTCGCGAACGCAACCGGCGACAGCGGTTCCTACAACGGATCGAGCTGGCTGCCGCCGTCGGCGAACGCCTACACGCTCGAAGTCGGCGGCACCGACCTCACCGTCAGCGGACCTGGCGGCAGCTGGACGGGCGAATCGGCATGGTCCGATTCGGGCGGCGGCTTCTATGCCCCGGCCGGCTACGCGACCCCGGACTACCAGCTGCTGCCCGGCGTCATCACGGCGACGAATCTGGGCTCGACCGCGTGGCGCAACGACCCCGACGTCTCCGCGGAAGCGAACTTCGACAACCCGACCGTCATCGACGGCCAGCTCGCGCTCGGTTACGGCGGCACCAGTTTCGCTGCGCCGCGCTGGTCCGGCTTCATCGCGCTGGTCAACGAGCAATCGATCGCCAATGGCGGAGCGCCCGTCGGTTTCGTCAATCCGGCGATCTACGCGATCGGTGTCGGCGCCGACGTGGCGAACGACTTCCACGACCCGGCGAGCGGAAGCAACGGCGGCTTCCATGCGGTCGCCGGCTATGACCTGGTCACCGGCTGGGGCAGCCCGAACAGCGGTCTGGTCGGCGCGCTCGCCGGATCGACCACGACCCCGGGCTTCGTGCTGTCGGGCTATCCCGCCAATCCCAGCCTGACGCCGGACGGCAGCGCGACGACAGCCGTCACGGTGAACGTACTGAACGGGTTCGCCGATCCGGTGACCCTGAGCACGAGCGCGCTTCCATCCGGGCTGACGGCGACCTTCGATCCCGTGCAAACCACGACGTCGAGCACGTTGACGTTCAGCGCCGACGCGACCGCCGCGATCGGTACGACCTCCGTCACGATCACCGGAACGAGCGCCGACCTGACCCAGACCACGACGCTCAGCGTGCTGGTCGGCAATGCGCCGGCCGCGCAGGTCACGCCGGCGACGGTGACGTTCGGCGCGGTCGTGCCGCTCGGCGCGCAGCAGCAGCGCATCACGGTTTCGAATGCCGAGAACAGCATCCCGCTGACCTACTCGGTGGTCGTTTCGGCACAGTCGACGCCGGGCCTCGCCGGTTCGTCGTGCAGCGGCGGGGCGGTGGCGTGGCTGGCCGCCAGCAGCGGCGGCACCGTCAACGGTGGACAGACCGGCGGCATCGACGTCGCGGTCGCACCGGCCGGCACCTTGCCGATCGGCACCTACGCGGCGTCGATCTGCATCACGACCAACGATACGACGCAGCCGCTGATCATCGTGCCGGTCGACATGACGATCATCGCGGGGCCGCAGAGCGATACGATCTTCGAGAGCGGCTTCGAAAGCGGTGAAACCGGTACGCCGACCACCGGCACGTTCACGTTCGACGTCGACCAGCCGGTCGACGACAGCGTGGCGGGCAGTGCGCTCGATCTCGCCACCGGCAACTATCACGGCTTCAACAGCACGGTCGACAACTTTAATCCGTACGACGACGGCAGCGGCCTGCTGTTCTACTGGTACGACGACCAGCTCTCCAGCCCGTTCTCGCACGAAGTCGGCGGCGTGGTCGGATCCAACGGCAAGTATTCGGTGCTGCAGTCCGGTGCGACGATCGGACCGGGCTCGACGTTCTCGCGCGACTCCAGCACCGCGAGCGACGCCTCGAACTGGCGTGCCGGTACGGACGGCTATCTCGGGGTCGCTTTCCGCAACAGCCTCACGCACCAGCTCAACTACGGCTACATCCATATGACGACGACGTCGCCGCATGGATTTCCGGTGCAGGTGCTCGACTACGGGTTCGACAACACCGGCGCGGCGATCATCATTCCGTAGCCGTTGCCGAATCCGTATCGCTGAAATGAAAAGGCCTCCCGCGTGGGAGGCCTTTTTCATTGCGCGGCGTATCTCAGTTGCCGTGCGAGAACGTTTCGTCCGGCGCGTGCGTCGCTGCGCCGATGCTGCCCGCGTGGGTTGCCGGGACAGTGCGCGGACCGATCGAGGATCCCGTGATGGCCTGCTGTGCGGCGCGTTCGGCCTGGGCCAGCGTCGCTGCACCGATCGTTTCATGCCGCGCGTCGTTCGCCGCGACGCCGCGGACCGGCGAATCGACGATCGCGCGTTGTGCGGCGCGCTCGTTCTGCGCCAGCGTCACCTGACCTTCGATTGAGGAGGCGCTGGATACCGCCAGCGGCGAATGCGTGGGCGAAGCCGTATCGGCGATGACGCTCTGCGCGGCACGCTCGGCGTTGGCGATGCCGGCGGAACCGCCGGACTGCGCGAAGGCCAGCGTGCCGAACGGCAGGGCGATGGCCAGCACGGCAAGCGCTGCCGTGAAGGTCGATTTTCTGTAGGCAGGAAACATGATGGCAAACCTCTCGAGTAAGCGCGCATCCAAGGCGGGGGCGGACTGTCGGCGCGGCAGCAGTTCGTCGGATTCGATCGGAAGTCGCTGCGGGCGGCGTCGACCGGATGGGTAACGAATATATAGATTCGTTACTTGTTTGTCAACAGGTCATCGATTTCGTAACCTATCAACCATGCAGAAGCCCCTACCGACGAACGAGCGCGGCCAGCGCGGCCCGGTCGAGCACGAACGGCGCGAACAGATCATTCGTGCCGCCGACGAGCACTTCCGGCGTTACGGCTACAACAAGACCACCGTGGCGGATCTGGCCAAGGCGATCGGCGTGTCGAGCGCATACGTGTATCGCTTCTTCGAGTCGAAGCAGGCGATCGGCGAGGCGGTCTGCACGATGACGCTGGCGCGCATCGATGGGCCGCTGATGGAGATCGCCGAGGGTGCGCAGCCGGCGACCGAGCGCCTGCGCAGCCTTTATCAGTGGCTGATGGAGCAGGGACTCGAACTCTTCTTCAACGAACGCAAGCTGCACGA
Source organism: Dokdonella sp. (assembly GCA_036398455.1). Lineage (GTDB taxonomy): Bacteria > Pseudomonadota > Gammaproteobacteria > Xanthomonadales > Rhodanobacteraceae > Dokdonella_A. Next base: position 18,832 of record DASWPR010000065.1, on the reverse strand, counting down.
GATCGTCGTCGTCGCCGTGCAGGAGCATTGGCCGGCGGTGCGCCGGCACAAGGAACTCATCGTCGAAGCGGTGCGGCGCATCGTCGCCGATGGCCGTGCGGCGGGCGAGTTCGAACGCAAGACGCCGCTCGACGAGGTCGCGCGCGCGATCGCCGCGACGCTGGAGCCGTATTCCCATCCGGTCCTGCTGGAGCAGAAGGAACGCAGCGATCTCGAGGCTGGCGTGGTGGCGGTGTCGAACCTGGTCCTGCGCAGCCTGGCGCCTTGAGGGCCGCGCTTGTTACGTATTTGTAAATACGTTACAAAGCTTCAATGATCGAAGTGCAAGCCGCATTCGCGCTTGAGGCCGAAGAAGCGCGTGTCTTCGGCGCGCATTCCGTCCCTCAGCGCACGCGTGGTATGCACATCGCCGATCGAGACGTAGCCCTGTTCCCATAGCGGGTGATAGGGCAGTCCGTTGGTTTGCGCGTAGTCCCACACATGACGGTCGTTCCAGTCCGCGAGCGGATGGATCTTCCAGCGTCCCTCGCGCAACTCGAGCACGCGGATATTCCTGCGCGACTCGCTTTGCGCGCGGCGCAGACCGGCGACCCAGGTGCGCGCCTCCAGTTCCTTCAGCGCGCGCCGCATCGGTTCGACCTTGCGCAGATGATTGTAGCGTTCGATGCCGTCGAGTCCCTTTTCCCACAGGCGGCCGAGTCGCGCTTCCATCCAGGCGATGCCGATCTGCGGCCGGTACACCTTGAGGTTCAGCGCGAAGCGCTCGGTCAGGTCGTCGACGAAGCGGTAAGTCTCCGGAAACAGATAGCCGGTATCGATCAGGACGACCGGGATGTCGGATTTCTGCCGCGTGACCAGATGCAGCAGCGCGGCCGACTGCGCGCCGAAGCTCGACGACAGCACATGTTCGCCGGGCAGGCTGGCGAGCGCCCAGGCAACGCGCTCCTCGGCGCTGCGCGCCTCCAGCCAGAGGTTGAGTTCTTCCAGGGCGCGCTCGTCTTCTGCGGCGCTGACCAGATCGGGGGGCATCACGTCATCGTCTCCAGCGCTATGGCCGCGCGCCTGCTCGGTGCTATCACGCCTGCGCGCAGCAGAAAATCTCCAAAGCCCTCGCCATCGCCGCGTTCGCCTGCGTAGCGCGCGAACAGCACGTCGAGTTCGGCCACGATCGCCGCCTCGTCGATGTTTTCGCGGTGCAGGCGATTCAGGCGCTGGCCGCGCGCATCGGCGCCGAGCATCAGGTTGTAGCGGCCCGGTGCCTTGCCGACCAGGGCGATCTCGGCGAGGTATGGGCGCGAGCAGCCGTTCGGGCAGCCCGATACGCGCAGGCCGATCGGCGCATCCGACAGGCCGTGCGCGGCGAGCAGCAGCTCGACCTTGGCGACGAGCTCGGGCAGATAGCGTTCCGCCTCGGCCATCGCCAGCGCGCAGGTCGGCAGCGCGACGCAGGCAAGTGCGTTCAGGCGCAGCGGTGTCGCCGTGCGGAAGCCGTCGAGGCCGTGCGCGGCCACCAGCGCATCGATCGCGCCGCGATCCGCGGCGGCGACGTTGGCGACGATCAGGTTCTGGTTCGGCGTCAGCCGGAATTCGCCTTTGTGTACGTTTGCAATTTCTCGCAGGCCGGACAGATGCGTGGCGTGCCCGCGATCGGCGATGCGCCCGGCTTCGATGCGCAGATTCAGATGCCAGCGGCCGTCGTGGCCTTCGCTCCAGCCGAAACGGTCGCCGCTGTGCGCGAAGGCGAACGGCCGCGCCGGCTGCAGGGCGAAGCCGAGGCGGCGTTCCACTTCCCGCTTGAACCAGTCGATGCCGCGATCGGCGATGGTGTACTTCAGCCGCGCATGCTTGCGTTCGGTGCGGTCGCCGAAGTCGCGCTGGGTGGTCACCACCGCTTCGGCGACGGCGAGCAGCTGCTCCGGCGAGATGAAGCCGAGCACATCGGCGAGGCGCGGATAGGTCTTGTCGTCGCCGTGCGTCGCGCCCATGCCGCCGCCGACGGTCACGTTGAAGCCGGGCACGCCGCCGCGTTCGACCACTGCGATGAAGCCGAGGTCGTGCGCGAACACGTCGACGTCGTTGACCGGCGGCAGCGCGAAGGCGACCTTGAACTTGCGCGGCAGGTAGGTCGCCCCGTAGACCGGCTCCCAGCCCTGGTCGCTGTCGGCGATCTTCGTCTCGCCGAGCCAGATCTCGAAGTACGCGCGCGTCTTCGGTTTCAGCCGTTCGGACAGGCGCTCGGCCCAGGCGTGCACGCTCGCGTGTGCGTACGATTCGTGCGGATTGGCGCCGACCATCACGTTGCGGTTGACGTCGCCGCACGCCGCGATCGTATCGATCAGCGCCGCGTTGATCGCCTGCATCGTGGTCTGCAGCTCGCGCTTGACGATGCCGTGGAACTGGAACGCCTGGCGCGTCGTCAGGCGCAGGGTGTGGCTAGCATAGGTGGTCGCGATCGCATCGAGCTTCAGCCATTGCGCGGGCGTGACGACGCCGCCCGGCGTGCGCGTGCGGATCATGAAGCTGTAGGCCGGCTCGAGTTTCTGCTGGCGGCGTTCGTCGCGCAGATCGCGATCGTCCTGCTGGTAACTGCCGTGGAACTTGATCAGCTGGGTGTCGCTGTCCGCAATCGCGCCGGTGACTGCGTCGGCGAGACTCTCGACCAGGGTTCCACGAAGATGCCGGCTTTCGGATTTGATCTTTTCGACGGGGGAACGTGGCGCATTCACTCAGTACACATCCCTGGCGTAGCGTCCCTGCTGCTGCAGGGCATCGATGTATTCGGCCGCCTGCTCACGGTTCCTGCCGCCGTGCTCGGCGACGAGTTCGATCAATGCCGCATGGACGTCTTTCGCCATCCGCGTCGCGTCGCCGCACACGTACAGCTGCGCGCCGTTCTCGAGCCACTCGTAGAGTTCGCGGCCGCGCTCGCGCAGGCGCTGCTGCACGTAGATCTTCTGTGGCTGGTCGCGCGAGAAGGCGAGGTCCAGCCGATGCAGCGATCCGTCCTTCAACGCGGCCTGCCATTCGAGCTGATAGAGGAAGTCGCGTTCGAAATGCGGATTGCCGAAGAACAGCCAGTTGCGCCCGCGCGCGCCGATCGCGCTGCGCTCCTGCTGGAACGCGCGGAATGGCGCGACGCCGGTGCCGGGGCCGATCATGATGATGTCGCGCGAGGTGTCTTTGGGCAGGCGGAAACGCTCGTTCGCCTCATGGAAGACAGGCACGCGGGCGCCGTCTTCGCGCGCTGCCAGATAGGCCGACGCCGCTCCGCTGTGGGCGCTGCCGAAGGCGTCGTAGACCAGGCTGGCGACGGTGATGTGAACCTCGTCGCCGACCGCCTTGCGGCTGGATGCGATCGAATACAGGCGCGGCGTCAATGGCCGCAGCGCCGCAACGAAATCCTCGCCGGTCCAGTCGGCCGGATGCGCGTGCAGCAGATCGATGACCTGGTGGCTCTGCAGCAGCACGCCCAGGTCGGCCGTGCGATCCGGAGCCAGCAGGCGGTTGAGATCGGCGGCGCGGGCCTGCGCCGCGTGTGCGGCGACGAACGGCCGTGCGAGCTTGGTCAGTTCGCGCTTCTCCAGCAGCCAGCTGCGCAATGTTCTCGTCTCGCCGGCCAGCGCGACGGCGCTGTCGCCGTCCAGGTGCAGGCTGTCGAGGATCGCCTCGACCAGGGCCGGCGGATTCGTCGGCCAGACGCCGAGCGCGTCGCCGGGCTCGTAGGCGAAGGCGCTGCCTTCGATCGACAATTCGAGGTGACGTACATCGCGCGTGCCGTTGCGCGCGGTGATGCGCTGGTTGACCAGCAGTTCGGCGGCGAAGGGCCGCTCGCGCGTCCATTCGCTCAGCGTCGCCGCCGCGACCGCGCGCAGCGGTGTCACGGTCGCGGCGCGCGGCGAACTCGCTTTCAGTGCTTCGCGCGCAGCCGACAGGGTGCGATCGAGCCAAGGCGTCGCCACGGTCTCGATATCGAGATCGGCTTCGCCGGCGACGGCGAGGCGGCTGGCGCCGAGTTCGGCCAGGCGCGCGTCGAGCTTGCGGCCGATCGCGCAGAACTGCGGATAGCTCGAATCGCCAAGGCCGAGCACGGCGAACTTGAGGTCGGGCAAGGGCGGCGCGCGTTTGCCGGCGAGGAATTCCACCAATCCGCGCGCGTCGTCGGGCGGATCGCCGTCGCCCTGCGTGCTGATCACGATGGCGAGCAGGCGCTCATTCTTGAGCTCGCGCTGCGGATAGGCGTCGGCGCGCAGCAGGCGCACGCCGAGTCCGGCGCCTTCGGCTTCGCGCGCAAGCTTTTCGGCGAGACGCTTCGCGTTGCCGGTCTGGCTGCCGTAGACGATGGTCAGGCGTTCCTGCGGACCCGCGTCGCGGGCGCCGGGCGCGGCGCCGCGCACGGCAGCGCCGGACTGGCCTGCGAGCGCGGCCGTGTAGCCCGACAGCCACCACAGTGCAGCCGGCTCGAGCCCTTCCAGCAGGCGCAGGATTTCGCCGGATTTCTCCTCCGGCAATACGGAAATGGGCAGGGCGGGCAGGGCAGACACGGCGGGAAAGTCCGTTTGGACGTCCAAACGTCCGATGGCCCTGCATGCTAGGCCGCGGCCCCGCGGCGCGGAAAGAATGCATGGTTATGCGCTTATACGACAGGCGCATCTGGGCGTCGCGGCGAGGTGCCGCGCTGCCTTCACGACGTTGCGCGGCGGCTCAGGCCACGGCGACCCGCGGCGCCGGGCGCGCTCCCAGCGGAAGGTCGCGCGCGATCGTCTGCGCGAGCGTGCGGATCTCCGGCATGCCGGTGCATTCCCATACGCTGCCGCGCAGCAGGGTTCCGATCGCATACAGGCCCTGCCAGGGGCTGCCGTCGGCCCGCAGCAGGCGGCCATCCGGATGCGCCGCCAGCCCGAGACCGAGGGCATCGGGCTGCGCCACGCCGCTGTCGACGAGTTGCCGCACGAGCGTGTGCGTGGTGGTCTGCGCGGCGGATTCGAGACCGGTCGCCTGGATCATGAAATCCGCAGCGACGCTGTAGGGGCGGGCGCCGCCGCGCGGCTGCAGCTGCGCCAGCAGCAGCGGATCGCCGCCGTCGATGCTGCGTACGCGCGCCGCCAGGATGCGCAGGCGGCCGCTGTCCTGCAATGCGCGGATCTTCGCGGCCGTCTGCGGCGGCACGCGGTGACGCACGACTTCCCAGAGCGGGCGCAGGTGACGCAGGAAGCGCGCGCGCTGCGTGGCATCGAGTGCCTGCCAGCAACGCGGAATCTCGGCGCGCACGGCGTCGAGTACGGCGCGCCAGTCGACACCCGGCGCGGCGGCAGCGCTGCGCACACTGTGCAGCCAATGACCGAGGTGGGTGTTTTCGCGCAGCCGCGCGACCAGCCTGGCGTGGTCGGGGTAAGCCGCGAGCGGCTGTTCGGAATGCAGGGCCGGCAGGCGTCCGCGGCGCGACACCGCCGTCAGGCGCGCATTGGGCCAACGCGCCGCCGCGCTGAGCAGCGTATCGATGCCGGTCAGCCCGGTGCCGATCACCAGCACGTGTTCGGGCGCGCGCGGCAATGTCGGCCAGGCCCATGGATCGCTCGCGTAGGCGCCGCTCGCGCGCGCCTGCGCGCTGACGCCCGGCAGCGTCGCTGTGGGCAGGGCGCCGATCGCGAGCACGATGCCGTCGGCGCGCACATCGTCGCCAGTGCGCGTGCGGATGCTGAATCCGTGGTCGGCGAGCGGGCGGATCGCGACCGCCTCGGTGGAACGCGCGGCCAGCGTCACGCGCTGGCGCGTCGTGCGCAGCAGGCGTTCCAGCGTCGCTTCGACGTAATCGCCGTAGATCGAGCGCGGCAGGAACTGGCCGCCGCTGGCGGCAATGCCGCGGCCCGCCGCGTAGTCGAGAAAATCGCCGGGCTGGTCGGCGAACAGGCCCATGTTCGCCGCGCGCACATTGAGCAGATGCTGCTCGTCGACGGTCTCGTAGGCGACCCCGCGGCCTGGCGCGCGCTCGCCGACGATCCAGGTCAGTGCGCTACCGCTGCTGTCGTCGGACGCGTTTTGCAGGAACTGCGCCACGACGGCAGAGCCGGCCGCGCCGCCACCGATGATCGCTATGCGGGGCATGGGCTCATCTCGATGCTGCGGGGGCGGGCGGGAAAGCTCATACGGTCAACGTCGCATCGACGCTCGCGTGATGCGCACTGGCGCGGTAGCTGCCGCGCGTGTCCGTGTGGAAGGCGTGATAGCGATCGAGCACGCCGCCGTAGACATGCAGCGACAACGCCGGCCGCGTCGACGACAGGTTGCGGCAGCGATGCGCATAACGGCGCCCGGTGAACACGGCGGCATCGCCGGCGCCGAGCATGAGCGTGCGCTGCGCGTTCAGCTGCGGCTGTTCGAGTTCACCGCCGATCGCGAACTCCTCGACTTCGAGCGCACCATCGAGCACCAGTTCGATGCCCCAGAGGCCGGCATGATCATGAATGGGCGTGCGATGTCCGGCCGGCCATGCGATCAGCAGCGCCGAATAGGGCTGCTCGCTGCCGCCGGCGATCAGATGACGGCGATAGTGCTCCGGGTCGCCGCTCGGCAAGGTCCTGGATCGCGGGGCATCGAGCAGCAACGCCTGCTCGGCGAGGCGGCCGGAAAGCCGCTCGATCGACGCGATCGTCGGCTCCGGCGACAGCGTCGCGAGATCGCGGCGCACGTCGGCGAGCCAGCCGCGCGTGCCGGCGGAAAGGGAGATATCCATGCGTGAGGATCCTGTCGTTTGGATGGCGCTATGCCACCACGTCGAGTGTTAAACGGTAGCTAAACGCGACCCGCCCGGCGCACGCGGCGATATGGCGCGCACGACTGTGCTCATGCCGCCGCGTGATGACTCCGGCCTGGCGCCGCGAGCTGTCTCATGGCGCCGCCAGCGCCGAACGCCAGGCATGGGCGATGGCCCCGCCGAATGCGCACAGCAGCACCGTGGCAGGCATCGGCTGCCGGGCGAGCCAGTCGCGTACCTCATGCACGGCGATCGCGCACGCGGCGTCGATCGGATAGCCATAGGCGCCGCAGCTGATCGCCGGAAACGCGATGCGTTCGATGCCGTTGTCGCACGCAAGCTGCAGCGACGCGCGATAGCAGCCGGCCAGCCGCTCCGCTTCGCCGTGCACGCCGCCGCGCCAGACCGGACCCACGGTATGGATCACGAAACGCGCCGGCAGCTCGAATCCTGGCGTGATGCGCGCTTCGCCGGTCGGGCAGCGCACGCGCGGACGGACCTGCGGCAGGGCGCGGCACGCCTCGAGCAGTTGCGGTCCGGCCGCGCGATGGATCGCGCCATCGACGCCGCCGCCACCGAGCAGGGTCTCGTTGGCCGCGTTGACTATGGCGTCGACCTTCAGGCGGGTGATGTCCGCTTCGACGAGTTCGATGGAATCGGTCATGACGGGGATGCGGGTGCGCCGGCGCTCGAACCTTAGCAGGCGCGATCCCGCCCGGGCTTGCGCGAAGCCTCGGCGCGCAGTGTCCGGATATTTGCCTGGAGGCGCTCTTGAAAATATACTGCCTAGTACATAACTACTACGGCAGCTATGAACCAGGCAGATAAAACCCAGCTGTTCTACGAACTGCATGGCGTCACCCAGCTGGTGCGCACGCATTTCGACCGCCGCGCGACCCGGTTCGAACTGACGCGGGCGCAGTGGCGCGCGCTGAAGTCGATCGGACGGTTCGAAGGAATCAGCCAGGCCGAGCTGGCCGAATACCTCGACATGGAACCCATTCCGGTCGGGCGCGTGATCGACCGCCTGGAGAAGGCCGATTTCGTCGAGCGCCGCGCCGATCCGGACGACCGCCGGCGCTGGCGGCTGTACTTGAAGCCGAAATCGCAACCGGTGCTCGAGGAGATGGACGTGATCGTCGACGGCCTGCGCGACGACGCGCTGCGCGGCGTCAAACGCGCCGACATCGACACCGTGATGCGCGTGCTGGCGCAGCTGAAACAGAACCTTTCCGCCTTCGATGGCGTGGCGGACGCAGACACGATGAACCAGACAAGGGGCAAGTCATGACGGAGCAACAAGGTCAGCCGCAGGACGCCGCGGCGACGAAAGCGAAGCCGAAGCGGCGCTGGACGCGCCTGCTGCTGTGGATCGGCGGCCCGGCGGTGGTGGTGATCGCGGGCGCCTGGCTGTATGTGACCTCGGGGCGCTTCGCCTCGACCGACAATGCGTACGTGCAGGCCGACCATGTCACGGTCGCGCCGCAGATCGGCGGCCGCGTGGTCGAGGTCGACGTACGCGAGAACCAGGCCGTGCAGAAAGGCGATGTGCTGCTGCGCATCGACAGCGAGCCGCTGCAGATCGCGGTCGCACGTCTGCAGGCGCAGGTCGACACGGTGAAGAGCCTGCTCGATGCCGCGCGCAACGGCTACCAGGGCGCGCAGGCGGACCTGCGTTCGTCGGCCGCCGATCTCGCCTACAAGCAGCAGCAGTTCGAACGCAACAAGGAGCTGCGCGCGCGCGGCCTGGTCGCGCAGCAGGCGCTCGACGACGCGGCGAACAATCTGGCTGCCGCGCGGGCGAAGCAGGATTCGAACAACGCCGCGCTGTCGCGCGCGCAGAACCTGCTCGGCGGCCTGCCGCAGACGCCGGACGAACAGCTGGCCGGCTACAAGCTCGCGCAGGCGCAGCTGGCGCAGGCGCGGCTCGATCTCGAACACGCCACCGTGCGTGCGCCGATGGACGGCGTGATCGGCAAGACCAGTCTGCAGCCGGGCGATTTCCTGGCGCCCGGGCAGGCGGCGATGCCATTGATCGCGAACACGCTGTGGGTGGAGGCGAACTTCAAGGAAACCGATCTCACCCACGTGCGCGTCGGCCAGCCGGCGACGATAGAAGTGGATACGTTTCCGGGCCGCAAGTGGCAGGCGCGCGTCGCATCGATCAGCCCGGCCTCCGGTGCGGAGTTCTCGGTGCTGCCGGCGCAGAACGCGACCGGCAACTGGGTCAAGATCGTGCAGCGCATTCCGGTTCGCCTGGCGATCGAGGAACCCAATCACGACGGCATGATCCTGCGTGCCGGCATGAGCACCCAGGTCGATATCGACACTGGCCGGCAGAACTCGATCCTCGGGCGCTGGCAGGGCGGCGAGGAGCCGATGAAGGCGGTGGTGTCGGCGCCTTGAGGGCACCGACTGCGCGAAACGCCGAGACGTGGACGGGAGGGCCATCGTGAAGCCCTCTCCACCAACGGTGAGACCGTTGGGGCTGTCGCGTCGCATGCCGTCTCGGTGTCGCCGTTGACCGCAACGTCGCGTTGCAAGAAAAAATATCTTTCTGAAAACAGCAGCCAATGACCACGCCCACTTCCACACATCGCGAAGTCCCCAACCGCGGCCTGCTGGTCGTCTCGGTGATGCTGGCGACGCTGATGCAGGCGCTCGACACGACCATCGCGAACGTCGCGCTGCCGAACATGCAAGGGTCGCTGTCGGCGACGCAGGACCAGATTTCATGGGTGCTGACGTCGTACATCGTGGCGGCGGCGATTGCGACGCCGGCGACCGGCTGGCTCGCTTCGATCATGGGCCGGCGCCGCCTGCTGCTGATCGCGATCGCCGGCTTCACGATCGCCTCGGTGCTGTGCGGCATCGCGACGACGATCGGCGAGATGGTCGGCTTCCGCCTTCTGCAGGGATTGTTCGGCGCGTCGCTGGTGCCGCTCTCGCAGTCGACCCTGCTCGATGTCTACCCACGCGAAAAGCACGGTGCGGCAATGGCGATGTGGGGCATGGGCGTGATGGTCGGCCCGATCCTCGGGCCGCCGCTCGGCGGCTGGTTGACCGATGCCTACAGCTGGCATTGGGTGTTCCTGATCAACGTGCCGATCGGCGCGCTCGCGCTGTTCGGTGTCGCGGCGAGCCTGCCGACCGACGAGACGCGACCGTCGCGCTTCGACTGGCGTGGTTTCGCCTTCCTCGCCATCGGCATCGGCGCGCTGCAGCTGTTCCTCGATCGCGGCGAGCAGCAGGACTGGTTCGGCTCGGTCGAGATCCAGGTCGAAGCCGCGCTCGCCTTCCTCGGCTTCTATCTGTATTTCGTGCACTGGAAACTCAGCGAGCGCGCGTTCCTCAATCTCGGCCTGTTCGCCGATCGCAATTTCTTCGCCAGCAACATCTTCATCTTCGTGCTCGGCGTGGTGCTGTTCGCCACGATGGCGCTGCTGCCGCCGTTCCTGCAGGGCCTGATGAACTATCCGGTCGTCACCACCGGCCTGCTGCTGGCGCCGCGCGGGGTCGGCACGCTGATCGCGATGATGCTGGTCGGGCGACTGCTGGCGCGCGGCGCCGATGCGCGCGTGCTCGCCTGCATCGGCATGCTGCTGACCACGTATTCGCTGTGGATGATGATGCACTTCAGCCTGGACGTGCCCGAGCACATGATCATCACGACCGGCGTGATCCAGGGGCTTGGACTCGGCCTCGTCTTCGTGCCGATCTCGACCGTCGCCTATTCAACGTTGCCGCAAAGCACGCGCACCGAAGCCGCCGGCATCTTCAGCCTGATGCGCAACATCGGCTCCAGCGTCGGCATCTCGATCGTGATGACCCTGCTGTCGCGCAATACGCAGATCAACCACGCGGAGATTGCCGCGCGCCTTACGCCCTACGGCGGCAACATGGCACAGATGCCCTCGAGCTTCGCGGGAGCGGCCGGCATGGCCGCGCTGAATGGTGAAGTCACGCGCCAGGCTTCGGCGATCGCCTTCCTCGACGACTTCTGGCTGATGATGGTGATGACGGCGGTGGCGATTCCGTTGTTGCTGCTGTTGAAACCCGTGAGGAGCATGGCGGCGCCGGCGGTGGTGGCGGATCATTGAGTGGATTTTCGCGCCGACACTTCGACGCGCTTTCCGGTGCCGTTGTCGAAGCCAGGTACAAGTCGCCCACGAGGCTCATGTAGCATGCGCTGCATGCCTTGTGAGCCAGCCAACCTGCCGCTGCAACATCTCGACTGCGGGATCGCCCTGCTTCGCGCATGGCGTCCCACCGATCTCGACAGCCTCGTCGCCAATGCCAGCGACGAAAGCGTCTCGCTCGGGCTGCGCGACCGCTTTCCGTATCCGTACACCGGCAACGACGGGCGCGCGTGGCTGGCGCGTGCGGTCGACGAATCCGACCGCGCCTGGGCGATCGAGATCGACGGCGCCGCGGTCGGCGGCGTCAGCCTGCATCCGGGCAGCGATGTGCATCGCTATTCGGCCGAACTCGGCTACTGGCTCGGCCAGCGCTACTGGGGCCGCGGCATCATGACGACGATCATCGACACATTCGCGGCACGCGCGATGGACGCATTCAAACTGTATCGGGTCTTCGCGACGGTCTACGCGAACAATCCGGCATCGGCGCGCGTGCTGGAAAAATGCGGATTCGTGCGCGAAGGCGTGCAGAAGTCGGCGGTCGTCAAGCGCGGTGAGCTGCTCGACGTATTTCTCTACGCGCGCGCGCGACAGACATTGGAAAGCAGGCTATGAGTCGCGATCACTACGGGCCGAAGACGAACGAACCTTCGGCGTGGCGCAAGCCATCGGAGGCGGTCGACAAGCCTCCCGTGCAGCGCGGCCAGGAAACACGCTGGTACGGGCTCAATGCGTGCCTCGCCGCGTTTGCGCGCCGGCCGGAAGCGCTGCGCAAGGTGTATCTGACGGAAGCGCGCATTCCCGCGTTGAAGAGCGTACTGGCCTGGTGCGTCAAGCATCGGCTCGGCTATCGCGTGGTCGAGGAGGCTGACCTCGACAAGCTGACGGCGTCGAAGCATCACGAGGGCGTGTGCTTCGATCTCGTGCGCACGCCGCCGCTGCTGCTCGACGAACTGATGGCGGGTCTGCCGAAGGCGCCGGCACCGTCGCTGCTGATGTGGCTCGACGGCGTCGGCAATCCGCACAACCTCGGTGCGTTGCTGCGCAGTGCCGCGCACTTCGGCGCCGGCGGCGTGATCGTGCCGGCCGGTCAAGGTCTGGACGTATCGGGTGCGGCCGCGCGCGTGGCCGAGGGCGCGGCCGAGATCGTGCCCTTCGCGCAGGCGAAATCTGCGGCAGACGCGCTCGCCGCGCTGCGCCGGCAGGGGTATGCGGTCGCGGCCACGGTGTCGCGCGAGGGCGCGTCGCTGTATGCAACGGCGCTGCCCGCACGGCTCGTGCTCGTGTTCGGAGCCGAGGGCGAAGGCATGAGCGCGCAGATGATTGCGGCGGCGGATTTGCGCCTGACGATCCCGGGCAGCGGCGCGATCGAGAGTCTCAATGTGGCGGCGAGCGTGGCGGTCGTGCTCGGCGAGTACTGGCGGCAGCGGCAGGCGGCTGGAGTCTCCTAGACGCGCAGCGATCGGCCTGCGCGATTCGCGCGGGACAGCAATACCGTCGCGGGTCGAGGTCTGCGTGAAACGGCACCATTGCCGCACGCGCGTTGCCCGCCCCTTCAGTGCAGCTCTCTCCCCCAACGCTGAAGCCGCTGGGGGAGAGGGCGTGGATCATTCGCCGTTGTCTTTTGCGAACGCGCCGGGAGCCGAGCCGAAGTTGCCGGTTGCCTGCGCGGCCAGATAGGCGGATACGGCGTACACCGCCACGTTCTGATGCAGCTGTTCCGGATCGATCTTGTCGAACGTGTCGTTCGCGGTGTGGTGCCAGTCGAAGTAGCGCGTCGCGTCCTGATGCAGCGACAGCGCAGCCATGCCGACCCGATGCATCTCGGAAAGATCCGATCCGCCGTTGCCCGGCGCGTTGGCGTCGTACTCGACGCCGAGCGGCTGCAGCACGGCGGCGATCTGCGCGACTGCGTCGCGTGCTTCGGGCTTCACCGAAGCGGTGATCTTCCAGATGCGGTCGGCACCTTCATCGGATTCGCTGCCGAGCACGACATGGCCGATGTCCTTCGCAGACTTCGTCGCGAGCGCCCGGCCGCCGAACAGTCCGGCTTCCTCGTTGGCGAATGCGACGACGCGGATGCTGCGGCGCGGACGTTGCGGCAATTGCGCGATCGCATGCGCGGCGCCGACCGCGATGCCGATGCCGACGCCGTCGTCGATGGCGCCGGTGCCCGGATCCCAGGAATCGAGGTGGCCGCCCATGACGAAGTACTCGTCGGGCTGCTTGCTGCCGCGCAGTTCGGCGATCACGTTCGCGCCGGTGAAGGTGCCTTCGATGCCGCAGTCGAGGGCGAGTTTCACCCGCACCGGCTGGCCGCTTTTCAATTCGCGTTCGAGCTGGTCGGCATCCGGACTCGCCAGCGCGGCCGCCGGGATGGGCGTGACGCCGGCGTCGAAATGCGTCACGCCGGTGTGCGGCAGACGGTTGTGATCGGTGCCGGCCGAGCGCAGCAGGAACGCGGCGGCGCCCTTCTGCGAGGCAAGCTGCGGACCGGTCGTGCGCACGTGCGAACCGGCGCCGTAGTCGCGGCCGTCCTTGCGCGCCTGCATGGTCGTGGTGACGTAGACGATCTTGCCGCGCACTCGGCTGGCGTCGGCGCCTTTGAGCGCGTCCAGCGTATCGAAGCCGATTACTTCGGCGTCGATGCCGCCGGCCGGCGTGCCGGGCGAATGGCCGAGTGCGAGCAAGGCGAGCGGCTGCGCATACGGCGCGAGGATTTCCGCATGCTCGCCGCGACGCACCCATTTCGGATAGCTGACGGGCTCGGTCCAGACCTTGTCGAAGCCGAGCGCCTTGAACCTGGCGACGACCCACTCGCGAGCCTTCGCATCGTTCGGTCCGCCGGCCAGGCGTTCGCCGATCTCGGTCGTCAGCGCTTCGGTGAATGTCCAGGCCGTGTCGTCGTGCAGCGCCTGGTCACGCAGGCGCTGCGCGGTCTCGATATCGGCCGCTGCAATCGTCGTCGGTCTTGCCGTCGTCGGCTTGTCGGCAGCGAATGCCGCGGGTGTGGCGAGACACACCACGAGGGCGAGCGACAGCGGATTGCGCATGGCGATTCTCCGTGCAGGAAAACCGTCATTATGCGTCGGCTGCGCAGGCGTCGATCGGGCCAAACGTCACGCGCAGGAAGGAGCCTTTGCCTGCGCCGCGCCTCGCGCGCCGGGGCGCGCGAGGCGAAGGCGGATCAGCGGTTCTTCAGAAGATCGCGGATCTCGGTCAGCAGTACCACGTCGGCAGCAGGTGCGGCGGGGGCGGCTTCTTCCTTCTTGATCAAGCGGTTCATCAGCTTGACCACGAGGAAGATCGCCAGCGCGACGATCGCGAACTGGATGAGCGTGTTGAGGAACGCACCGTACTGGACCGCCACTTCGCCCTTGCCGTCCGCGCCGGCGGCCTTGAGGATCCATTTGTAGGCCGAGAAGTCCACGCCGCCGATGACCATGCCGATCGGCGGCATGATGATCTGGTCGACCAGCGAGGTGACGATCTTGCCGAATGCGGCGCCGATGACGACACCGACCGCGAGGTCGACCACATTGCCGCGTGCCGCGAACGCCTTGAACTCGGAGAAGAAACTCATGGGGCCTCCTCGAAGGGGATGGGGAACATCGATGCAAGCCTCGCTACTGTAACCCGAAGCACCGGATCGGGGTTGTTCAGCCGATGCGCCCGCGCAGGGTCGCGATGCCTTCCAGCGCGGCTTCGAAGCGGTCGCCGCGATGCAGCGCGGCGACGCCGGCCGGCGTGCCGGTGAAGATCAGGTCGCCGGGCTTCAGCTCGAACAGGCCCGACAGGTGCTGGATGATCTCGGCGACGCTGGACACCATGTCGGCGATATCGGTCTGCTGGCGCCGCTCGCCGTTGACGTCGAGGCGCAGCAGCCCCTGCTGCGGATGGCCGGTCTCGCTGGCGCGGCGCAGTGCCGAGACCGGCGCCGAATGATCGAATGCCTTGGCGGTGTCCCACGGCCGGCCGGCCTTCTTCGCCTGCGCCTGCAGGTCGCGCCGCGTCAGGTCGAGACCGACGCCGTAGCCGAATACATGATCGAGCGCCCGTTCGACGGCGATGTCGCGACCGCCGCTGGCGAGCGCGACGATCATCTCGACTTCGTGATGCAGGTCGTGTGTCGCCGGCGGGTACGGCACATCCGCATCGCCGGTCACGATCGCATCGGCCGGCTTGCAGAAGAAGACGGGGGTCTCACGATCGACTGCGGCGCCCATTTCCTTGGCGTGCAGCGCGTAGTTCTGGCCGATGCAGTAGATGCGGTGAAGCGGGAAGCGTGCGTCGGTGCCGACGATGGCGAGACTGGGCGTGGGCGGCGCGGGAATGATGTAGTTCATGCACGGGCGATGCGATGGAGGGAACGCGCAGCATAGCGCGCGAAGATCACGTCTTGCCGGCGCGCCGCTCGCGCCGCCAGACCAGCTTCAGGCCCGACCACACCGCATCGATCGCGCAGACCTTCACATCGACCAGCCCGAGTGGCAGCGCGATCTCGCGCACCGTGTCTTCGGTGATGTCGGTGGCGACCTTCGACGCCTTCTTCGGCCACGACACCCACAGCGTGCCTGCGGCGGGCAGTCGCGGCGACAACGCGTCGATGTCCTTGGCGAGCTCGCGTGCGGAGGTGGCGAAGAGGTGGGCAAGGTCGAATGCCGCGCGGGCGCCGACGAGGTTGCACGCCGCGTCGCCGAGACCCACGAGTCCGGCGTAGTCGCCGGGTGCGCCGCGCACCAGCACACGCAGTTCCGGCTTCAGTCCCAGCTTCTGCCAGACCGGTTTGCCGGAATAGCCGGCAGCGTTTGCCAGTGACATCTGTCATCTCCGAGTCATGATCGGGGAGTCTTGCGGCATCGCGTCGCAGCGACGAGTCTATGGCAGACTTGAATTTCGTGTCGCATCACTGGGGAAGTGCCGGGTGGAAAAAGCGGACCTGCTGCATCAATTGCGCATCGACCGCAGCGAGCCGGAAGCGCGCGCGTTCGGCGTCGTCGCGTGGGTCGCCGGCGTGCTCGTGCTGCTGGCGGCGATCACCGCGGGCGGCTGGTGGTTCCTCGCGGGCGGCAGGAGCTTCGAGGTCGAGGCGGCGACGGCAGCCGCACCGGCCGGCGCAGCGGCCGGACCGGGCGCGGTGCTGCAGGCGACCGGCTACGTGACCGCACGGCGCGAGGCGACTGTATCCGCGCAGATCACCGGCACGCTGACGCAGGTGCTGATCGAGGAAGGCGATCGCGTCGAGAAAGGACAGATCCTCGGCACGCTCGAAGACACCGCGCAGAAGGCGGGCGTGGCGCAGGCGCAGGCGGGTCTGCACGCGGCGCAGGCGCAGCTCGCGCAGTTCCTGTCGCAGCTCGCGCAGAGCCGGCGCGATCTTGCGCGCGCGCAGGATCTGGTCGGGCGCAAGCTGGTCAGCGCGCAATCGGTGGAAGTCGCGCGAACGCAGGTCGAGACGCAGGCCTCGCAGCTGGAAACGCAGCGCAAGCAGGTCGAGCTGGCGCAGGCCGGCGTGCAGGCGGCGCAGGTGCAGCTCGACTACTGCACCGTGCGCGCCCCGTTCACCGGCATGATCATCGCCAAGGCCGCGCAGGTCGGCGAAATCATCTCGCCGCTGTCCGCCGGCGGCGGCTTCACGCGCACCGGCATCGGTACGATCGTGGACATGGATTCGCTCGAGATCGAGGTCGACGTCACCGAGTCCTACATCAATCGCGTCGTGCCCAGGCAGCCGACCGAAGCCGTGCTGGACGCCTACCCGGACTGGAAGATTCCGGGCCATGTGATCGCGATCATCCCGACCGCGGACCGCGGCAAGGCGACGATCAAGGTGCGTGTCGCGCTCGATCACAAGGACGCGCGCATCGTGCCGGACATGGGCGTGCGCGTGTCGTTCATGGAAGAAGGCGACAAGCCCGCCGCCGCATCGGCTGCGCCGCCGAAGGGCGCGCTGGTGCCGGCGAGCAGCGTCGTGCAGCGCGACGGCAAGCCGGTCGTGTTCGAGATCGCCGGCGACCAGGTGCACCTGCGCAAGGTGACCGCGCTGCGCGATGTCGGCGACCAGCGCCTGGTCGAGGGCATCGGTGCCGGAGCGCGCGTGGTGCTCGAACCGGTCGCGGAACTGGCCGACGGAGCGCGCGTGGCGGTCAAGTCGGCATCGAAATGAACTGCGTTCGGCGGTGTGTCGAAAAGGCACGCTCCCGATCGTCATGCACTTGAGTACATCGCATCAACAGTTGCAACCGGCTCCGTCGAGCAGTCCCTGAAACCCAAGGAAAACGTCATGGCGAACCTCGTCGAAATCCGCAACCTCAGCAAGACCTACGAACGCGGCAAGCAGAAGGTCGAGGTGCTGCATCACATCAATCTGGACATCGCCGAGGGCGACTTCCTGGCGCTGATGGGGCCGTCCGGCTCGGGCAAGACCACGCTGCTGAACCTGATCGGCGGACTCGACACGCCCACCGACGGCGACCTCAGCGTCGGCGGTCAGCGCATCGACAAGCTCGGCCAGGGTGCGCTGGCGAAGTGGCGCGCGTCGAACGTCGGCTTCATTTTCCAGTTCTACAATCTGCTGCCGATGCTGTCGGCGCAGAAGAACGTCGAGCTGCCGTTGCTGCTGACCAGGCTCGGCGCGGCGCAGCGCAAGAAGAATGCCGCCATCGCGCTGCAGCTGGTCGGCCTGGCCGAGCGCGCCAGCCACAAGCCGACCGAGCTTTCGGGCGGCCAGCAGCAGCGCGTGGCGATTGCGCGCGCGATCGTTTCCGATCCGAGACTGCTGGTCTGCGACGAGCCGACCGGCGATCTGGACCGCCAGTCCGCCGAGGATGTGCTCGGCCTGCTGCAGACGCTCAATCGCGAGCACGGCAAGACCATCGTGATGGTCACGCACGATCCGAAAGCGGCCGAGTACGCACGGCATACCCTGCATCTGGACAAGGGCACGCTGGTCGATCAGTCCGCGCACGCGTAGGTGCCGCGATGCCTCATTTCCACGAAACGCTCGTCGCAGGCCCGGGCGCTCCCGATTCGTCATTCCCGCGAAGGCGGCAATCCATTTGCTTTCGGCAGAGCCCTTTGGATTCCCGCTTGCGCGGAAACGACGGCGGTGAGAGCCGAAGCTTCCGCAAAGGAACGAAGCCATGAAATATCTTCATCTGATCTGGGCCGCGCTGTTCCGGCGCAAGACGCGCACGATCCTGACGCTGGTCTCGATCATCGCGGCGTTCCTGCTGTTCGGGCTTCTCGATGCCGTGCGCGTCTCGTTCGCCGAGGCGGGCCAGTCGGCAAACGGCGCGGAGCGCCTGCAGACCGGTGCGCGCCTGTCGTTCATCCAGCCGCTGCCGCAGGGCCTCGGCGCGCAGATTGCTGCGGTCGATGGCATCAAGGATGTCGCCTACGCGAACTGGTTCGGTGGTGCCTACCAGGATCCGCACAACCAGGTTTTCACCTTCGCGGTGAGCCAGAATTATCTGGATATCTATCCCGAGGTCGACGTCTCGCAGGACGAGCGCAAGGCGTTCGATGCGACGCTCAACGGCGTACTCGTCGGCGAGATTCTGGTCAAGAAATACGGTTGGAAGATCGGCGACAAGATTCCATTGCAGTCGCAGATCTTTCCGAACAAGGAAGGCAGCAAGAACTGGAACTTCGAGGTCGTCGGCGTCATGAAATCGAAGGACTCGAAGGCCTTCCAGAGTCAGATGATCCTGCTGCACTGGAAGAACTTCGACGAAACGACGCCGTACAACCACGGCATGGTCGGCTGGTACATCAGCCGCGTCAGCGACGTCAATCAGTCTGATCGCGTCGCCAAGGCGATCGATGCGCTGTCGGCGAATTCGGACCACGAAACGAATACGCAGACCGAACAGGCGG
The DNA here is from genome assembly GCA_036398455.1 of Dokdonella sp. GTDB lineage: Bacteria > Pseudomonadota > Gammaproteobacteria > Xanthomonadales > Rhodanobacteraceae > Dokdonella_A. Next base: position 64 of record DASWPR010000065.1, on the reverse strand, counting down.
CGACGGCGAACTGGATCAAGCAGATGGCCGACGTCGGCCTGATCGTGACCTCGATCATGGGCGC
>DASWPR010000064.1:0-2656 GCA_036398455.1 Dokdonella sp. | reverse complement strand
CGCTGTCGAAGAAGCTCGAAGTGCGCGTGGCCCGCGGCGGCACCGAATACGCGATCGATTTCGGCGACGGCTACAAGACGATCGACCTGCGCGCGATCGGCCCGGTGCCGAAGTCGCGCAACGGCACCACGGTGCGTTTCTGGCCCGACGAAAAATACTTCGACTCGCCGAAAATCTCGGTTTTGAGGCTCAAGCAGGTGCTGCGCGCCAAGGCCGTGCTGTGTCCGAACCTGCGCGTCACGCTCGACGACCAGATCGCGGGCGAGCAGACCGTCTGGCAGTACGAGAACGGCCTGGTCGACTACCTGAAGGACGCGCTCAACGGCGCCGAGACGATTCCGGCCGAGCCCTTCGTCGGCAAGTTTGCCGCCAAGCGCGAAGAGGCCGAATGGGCGCTGCTGTGGCTCAACGGCGGTGGCGAGGCGGTGGCCGAGTCCTACGTCAACCTGATCCCGACCGCGCAGGGCGGCACGCACGTCAACGGCCTGCGCTCCGGCCTCACCAATGCGCTGCGCGAGTTCTGCGAATTCCGCAATCTGCTGCCGCGCGGCATCAAGCTGGCGCCGGAAGACGTCTGGGACCGCCTCAGTTTCGTGCTGTCGCTGAAGATGAGCGATCCGCAGTTCTCCGGCCAGACCAAGGAGCGCCTGTCCTCGCGCGACGCCGCCGGCTTCGTCGAGAACGCGGTGCACGACGGCTTCTCGCTGTACCTCAATCAGCACGTCGACGTCGGCGAGAAGATCGCGCAACTCGCCATCGAACGCGCCACGCTGCGGCTGAAGGCCGAGAAGCAGATCGTGCGCAAGAAGATCACGCAAGGCCCGGCCCTGCCCGGCAAGCTCGCCGATTGCGCGTCGAGCGACCTGTCGCGCACCGAGCTGTTCCTGGTCGAAGGCGATTCGGCCGGCGGCAGCGCCAAGCAGGCGCGCGACAAGGATTTCCAGGCGATCCTGCCGTTGCGTGGCAAGATCCTGAACACCTGGGAAGTCGAGTCCGGCTCGGTGCTCGCGTCGGAGGAAGTGCACAACCTCGCGATCGCGATTGGCTGCGACCCGGGCAAGGACGACATCTCCGGCCTGCGCTACGGCAAGGTCGTGATCCTCGCCGACGCCGACTCCGACGGCCTGCACATCGCGACGCTGCTGACCGCGTTGTTCCTCAAGCATTTCCTTAAGCTCGTGCGCGAAGGCCACGCCTTCGTCGCGATGCCCCCGTTGTTCCGCGTCGATGTCGGCAAACGGGTGTTCTACTGCCTCGACGAAGCCGAGCGCGATGCGATGCTGGAGAAGATCGAGCGCGAGAAGATCAAGGGCGCCGTCAACGTGATGCGCTTCAAGGGCCTCGGCGAGATGAATCCCTCGCAGCTGCGCGAATCGACGATCCACCCGGACACGCGCCGCCTCGTGCAGCTGACCATCGGCAACGTCGAGGACGGCGACGACGGCACCCGCTCGCTGATGGACATGCTGCTGTCGAAGAAGCGCGCGGCCGATCGCAAGGAATGGCTGGAGACGAAGGGGGATCTGGCTTCGCTGGAGGTGTGAGCGACAATCGATTTGGCGGCCGTCTTCCCGAACGACCCGGTCCGGACCCGCTCATGATGCCTGCGAACGTCCGCAAACGCGGCACATGGCGAATTGCAGCCTGCTTGCTGATCTTGACCATCTGCGCGCCCGTATCGCGCGCGGAGCCGCCGCCTGCCGCCCGGGCCATCGCGATCACCGACGTGACCATCGTCGATGTCGAGCACGATCGCGCGCTTGGGCCGCGCACGGTGCTGATCGAAGGCGGTCGCATTGCCGGAATCTACGCGCCGCGCAACGCGCAGATTCCAGCCGGCGCACTGCGCGTCGACGGGCGCGGGCGATTCCTGATTCCGGGCCTGGTGGACATGCATGTCCACCTGTTCAATACCTTTTCGCATCGCCCGCCGAACGATTGGACATTTCCGCTGTTCATCGCACAGGGCGTCACCGCGGTGCGCGAAATGAACACGAACGCGGCGGGGATCGCCGTGGTCGATCAATGGCGCCACGAAATCGGCAGCGGCGAACGCATCGCCCCGCGCATCCTCGCCGCCGGAATCGCCGTGTACGGCCATTCGCCGAGCGAAGCGGCGAGCGACACCGACGCCGCGATTCGCGCCGGCGCCGATTTCATCAAGGTGTTCTCCGAAGTTCCGCCTGCGCATTGGCGCGCGATTGTTGAAACAGCGCAAGCGCGCCTCGTTCCGGTGGTCGGCCATGTTCCGGCGGGCGTATCGCTGCTCGACGCGGCAGCGGCCGGCCAACGCGGCGACGAACACCTGATGCAGGCCTACGAGGCCTGCTCGTCTGTCGAAACGCAGCTGATGAACGAGCGCAAGGGTCTGGAAGGCGACGCGTTGACCGAACGACGCGATGCACAGGAAGCGCGCGCGCTCGACGCGTTCGACGTACGCACCTGTGTGCGCGTCGGCAAAAAGCTCGCGGCGGCGCGCCAGGTACAGGTGCCCACGCTGGTCCTCGCCTATGAAGAATCCGTGCGCACGGACGCTGTGCCGAGCGCCGATCCGCGTTGGCGTTACCTGCGCGCGGATGAACGTGTACGCTGGCAACGCGCCCTCGCCGATCCGGCCGCACAGGCCGACGCCCTGGCAAAAAAGCGCTGGGACGTC
>DASWPR010000063.1:0-11693 GCA_036398455.1 Dokdonella sp. | reverse complement strand
AGAAGATCGGAATGAACAGCAGGCCGAGGAAGGTCGCGAACAGCATGCCACCGATCACGCCGGTGCCGATCGCGTGGCGCGCGTTGGCGCCGGCGCCGGTCGAGATGGCCAGCGGGAACACGCCGAGGATGAAGGCGAACGAGGTCATCAGGATCGGACGCAGTCGCAGGCGCGCCGCATCGATCACCGCCGCGCCGAGTTTGCGTCCTGCACGCTGCTCCTCGACGCAGAACTCGACGATCAGGATCGCGTTCTTGGCGGCGAGGCCGATGATGGTCAGGATGCCGATCTTGAAGTAGACGTCGTTGGTCAGGCCGCGGCCCCAGGTCGTCAGCAGCGCACCGGTAATGCCGAGCGGAACCACCAGCAGCACGGCGACCGGAATTGACCAGCTCTCGTAGAGTGCGGCGAGGCAGAGGAACACGACCAGGATCGACAGCGCGTACAGCATCGGCGCCTGATTGCCGGAAATGATTTCCTGCAGGCTCTGGCCGGTCCAGTCGAAGCCGAAGCCCTGCGGCAGATCGTTCTTGACGATGCTCGACATCGCATCCATCGCCGCGCCGGAACTGCTGCCGGGCGCTTCCGCGCCGACGATTTCGATCGCTTCGAAACCGTTGTAGCGGATCAGCGCGGGCGAACCCATGATCCAGTCGGTGTGCACGACGTTCGAGATCGGGATCATCGCCGGCACCGTGCTGGTGCCGCCGCCGCTGGTCGGCTGCGTCACGCTCTGCGTCGAACTCGGCACGTAGAAGCGCGCCAGGCCTTCGGTGGAGGCGCGGAACTGCGCATCGGCCTGCATGTTCACGCGCAGCACGCGGCCGCCGTAGAAGAAGTCGTTGACGTAGACCGGCGCGAGCATCAGCTGGATGGCGTTGTAGACATCGGTCAGCGAAAGCCCCATCGACTGCGCCTGGTTGCGATCGACCGTCATCTGCACCTGCGGCGCGTCCGGCAGGCCGTTCGGGCGTACGCCGGCCAGGATGGTCTTCTTCTCGCCGGCCTTGCCGAGCAGGATGTTCTGCGCGTTGATCAGGGCCGCGTGGCCTGCGCCGGAACGGTCCTGCAGGTACATGTCGAAGCCGCCGAACTGGCTGAGGCCACGGATCGTCGGCAGGTTGACCACGAACACGACCGCGTCCTTGATGCTGCCGAACAGCTGGCCCTGGAACTTGTGGATCAGGTCCATCGCGGTGTGATCGCGCTCGTCCCACGGCTTCAGGCGGACGAAGGCGATGCCGACGTTCTCGCCGCTGCCGACGAAGCTGAAACCGGAAATCGCGAATACGTTGGAGACTTCCGGATCCTTGCGCACGGTCTCCGAAATCTGGTCCATCACCACGTTGGTGCGCTGGATGCCCGCACCGGACGGCAGCGTCGCGATGACCACCGCGTAGCCCTGGTCTTCGTCGGGTACGAAACTGGTCGGCAGGATCTTGAACATGTAGCCGCACACGACCACGACGACCGCGAACACGCCCATCCATATCGCCATGCGGCGGATCGCGCCGGTGACGTGGCCGGTATAGGTGTCGCGCACCCAGTCGAACACGCGGTTGAAGCCGCGGAAGAGGATGTTCTTCTTCTTGTGCTCGTCGATCGGCTTGATGATCGTCGCGCACAGCGCCGGCGTGAACACCAGGGCGAGGAAGGCCGAGAACGCGGTCGACAGCGCAATGGTCAGCGCGAACTGCTTGTAGATCACGCCGACCGAGCCGGACTGCATCGCGCTCGGAATGAACACGGCCATCAGCACCAGGGCGATCGCGACGACCGCGCCGGAGATCTGTTCCATCGCCTTGCGCGTCGCCTCCTTCGGCGAGAGCCCTTCCTCGCTCATGATGCGTTCGACGTTCTCGATCACCACGATTGCGTCGTCCACGACGATGCCGATCGCCAGCACCATGCCGAACAAGGTCAGCTGGTTGATCGAGAAGCCGACCGCATACATCGCGAGGAAGCCGCCCATCAGCGCGACCGGGATCACCAGGGTCGCGATGATCGTGGCGCGGAAGTTCTGCAGGAACATCAGCATGACGATGAAGACGAGGACGATCGCGATCACCAGCGTCTCGACCACTTCCTTGATCGAGATCTTGATGAAGTTCGTGGTGTCGTAGGGCAGCTTGTAGGACACGCCCGGCGGGAACGTCGGCTTCAGTTCCTCCAGCTTGGCGATCACGGCGTCGCGCACGTTCAGCGCGTTGGCGCCGCTGGTCAGCTGCACGCCGAGGCCGGCCACGCCCTTGCCGTCGAAGGTCGAGCGCAGGCCGTACGAGAACGGACCGAGGCCGATGCGCGCGACGTCCTTCAGGCGCACCGAGGTGCCGTCGGTATTGGTGCGCAGGATGATGTTCTCGAACTGCTCCGGCGTGGTGAAGCGGCCTTCGGCGATCACCGGCGCGGTGAAGCCGTTGCCCTGCGGCGACGGCTCGGCACCGATCTGGCCGGCGGCGATCTGCACGTTCTGCGCCTTCACCGCGTTGAGCGCGGTCGTCGCCGACATGCCGTAGCCGTGCAGCTTGTCCGCATCGAGCCAGATGCGCATGGCGTACTCGGAGCCGAGCTGGCGCGTCTGGCCGACACCGGGAATGCGTGCGATCTGGTCGCCGACGGCCTGCGACATGAAATTGTTGAGCGCGTAGGAATCGAGCTGGCCGTCGTCGGACGTCAGCGCGAAGAACATCAGGAAGTCCGGATTGGTCTTCAGCACCGTGATGCCCTGCTGCGTCACTTCGGTCGGCAGGCGCGGCGTCGCCAGCGAGACGCGGTTCTGCGTCTGCACCTGCGCGATGTCGGGGTCGGTGCCGGGCTCGAAGGTCAGCGTGATGACTGCGCTGCCGTTCGCGCTCGAACTCGAGCTGAAGTACATCAGGTGATCGATGCTGGTCAGCTGCTGCTCGATGACCTGGGTGACGGTCTTTTCGACGGTCTCGGCGTCCGCACCCTGGTAGCTGGCGCTGACGGCGACCTGCGTCGGCGCGATCGCAGGATACGATTCGATGCTGAGACCGAGCGTCGCGATCACGCCGCCCAGCGTGATGAGGATCGCGAGGACCCAGGCGAAAATCGGGCGGTCGATGAAAAAGCTGGACATGGGTAGTTCCTGGAATCCGGACTTAGCCTGCGCGCTGATCCGCGCGCGCGAACATCAAGAAGCGGCCGGCCCGGCCGCGCTTTCCAATCAGTGCTTGTCGCCGCCGGCGGCAGCTGCAGCCGGCGCGGCGGCGCCCTGCGCTTCCGGTGCCGCCGCCGCCTTCGCCGGTGCGCCGGGCTTCACCTTCAGGATGCCCGACACGATGATCTGATCGCCGTCGGCGAGGCCATCGGTGACGACCCAGTTGCCGCCCTGCGTGGCGTCGGTCTTGATGCGCTTCTGCGCCACCTTGCCGTCGCTGCCGATGACCAGCACGTAGGCACCGGTGGCGTCGCGCTGCACGGCGGCCTGCGGCACCAGCCAGGCTTTCGCCAGGTCGCCCATGGTCAGGCGCACATTGACGTACTGGCCCGGCAGCAGGATGTGGTCCGGATTGGCGATGGTCGCGCGCAAGGTGACCGCACCGGTGGCGGCGTCGACCGCCGTGTCGGAGAAGTCGAGCATGCCTTTTTCGCCGGAAGGGCTACCGTCGGCGTGCAGCAGTTCGACCTTTGCCTTTTCCTGCTCGGCAAGGCGCACGTTGCCCTTGGCGGCCGCGCGACGCAGATCGTCGATCTGGCCGACGGCCTGGCTGAAGTTCACATAGATCGGGTCGAGCTGCTCGACCGTGGTCAGCAAGGTCGCCTCGCTCTGGCCGACGAGGGCGCCCTCGGTCACCTGCTGCTGCCCGGAACGGCCCGAGATCGGCGCGGTGACGTTGGTGTAGCCGAGACTGATCTTGGCCGACTCCACGTTCGCCTGCGCCTGCTTCACCGCCGCCGCCGAGGTTCGCTCCGCTGCTTCCGCGCTGTCGACGTCGGCCTTCGACAACAGGCCCTTGGAGGCGACCGAGCGCGCGCGTTCGGCAGCCACATGGTTGTTGGTATAGGTCGCCTGCGCGGACGCGAGGTTCGCCAGCTGGGCATTCAGCGCGGCACGCAGCGGCGCCGGATCTATCTGGAACAGCACCTGACCTTCCTTGACGTCGCTGCCTTCGGTGTAGACGCGCTTCTGCAGCACGCCGGGCACGCGGGCGCGCACGTCGGCGGTGCGCGTGGCGGAAAGTCGCCCGACCAGATCCTGCGTCAATGGCACGACTTCCGACTTCGCGGCGACCACGCCGACTTCGGCCGGCGGCGCTTGCTGCTGTTGTTGCGGCTGGGACTTGCTGCAACCGGTCGCGATCGCAGCGAGCGCGGCAATGCCGGCGCAGGTCAGGGCGCTATGCAACTTCATCGTGCAGGTTTCCTGTGGTCTGGCAATGGGGATCTGGTGGGCGCGTCGGGCGATGTCCTGCACGCGATGATGACGCCGCCCGCGAGGCGGCCACTGGGCGTCGATGGATGGCCGGGTTGTCGAACATGATCGCCTCCGGTGCGGAGCGACCGCCGACATGCCCGACCGCCGACGCCCCAATCGACCTGCCGTGAATGCTGATTCACCGGACTATACTCATCAGTACAGGAATTGTCACCCACTGCGTTCGATTCTCGCAGAGTACGTCGGCCGTGTCCGCTCCATTTGTATACCCGTGTCGATGCGGCATTTGTGCGGCGCAACCTTCGTCGTCCGGTAGCACGCAGGTGCTAGAAGCTTGATTTGCAGGACATTGCGTATGGATTCCGCGCAGCCCGCGGCGGTATCCTTCGCGCCCCGCCGATCACCCCTCCCGGATTCCTTCATGACTGCCCAAGGCGCCGTTGCCGGCACGCCCGTCGATCCCATCCTCGCCCAGCAGGCGACCCAGCTGAGCGGCGCGCGCCTGCGCGACGCGCAGTCCTTCGCCAGCGAGTTCCTGCGCCGGGTGCCGGCCGAGGAACTGGCCGCGCGCAGCGCCGCGGAATGGGCCGGCCTGGTGCAGGCCATGCTCGATTTCGTGCGCGAGCGCCGCAGCGGCGTCGCCAAGGTGCGCGTCGGCAACCCGGCCGAGGGCGAACACGGCGTCGTCGCGGCACGCACGATCGTCGATGTCGTCACCGACGACGCGCCGTTCCTGGTCGATTCGGTCAGCATGGCAGTCGCCGCGTGCGGGCTGTCCGTGCACGCGATCATCCACCCGATTTTCCGCATCGCGCGCGATCCCGGCGGCCACCTGCTGAATTTCGGCAGCGGCGACGCCGCTGCCGGCGCGGCCGAATCGGTCATGCATTTCGAAGTCGACCGCGTCGCCGAGCCGGCCGAACTGGAACGCCTCAAGCGCACCGTCACCGCGGCGCTCGACGACGTGCGCGCCAGCGTGAACGACTGGAAGGCGATGCGCGAACGCATGCTCGCGATCGCCAACGAACTGCCGCAGCGCAAGCTGCCGGTCGACGCCACCGGCATCGCCGAGGCGCAGGAGTTCCTGCGCTGGGCCGCCGACGACAACTTCACCTTCCTCGGTTATCGCGAGTATCGGGTCGAGAAGACCGGCAGCGACGAAGTGCTGCAGGCGGTCGACGGCTCCGGCCTCGGCATCCTGCACGGCGGCGAGCGTTCGCTCGCGCCACGCTCGCTGCGCACCCTGGCGGCGAAGGAACTGCCGCAGTCCGGCTCGATGGACGCGATCATCCTGACCAAGACCAACGCGCGCGCCAGCGTGCATCGCCCCGGCTACATGGACTACATCGGCGTGCTCGCGTTCGACGACTCCGGCGTACCGGTCGTCGAGCAGCGCTTCCTCGGCCTCTTCACGACCGCCGCCTACATGGCGCGCCCGCAGGACGTGCCGCTGGTGCGGCGCAAGGTCGAGACGGTGATGCAGCGCTCCGGCCTGCGCCGCGACTCGCACTCCGGCAAGGCGCTGCGCCACGTGCTGGAGCTGCTGCCGCGCGACGAGCTGTTCCAGTGCAGCGAGGACGAGCTGTTCGACGTCGCCACCGGCATCCTCGCGCTGCGCGAGCGTCCGCGCACGCGCCTGTTCGTGCGCCGCGACAAGTACGGCCGCTTCTATTCCTGCCTGGTCTACCTGCCGCGCGACCGCTTCGACACGGCGGTGCGCGAGCGCATCGAATCCACGCTGAAGCGCGCCTTCCACGGCGAGCGCGTCGATTCGACCATCCAGATCGGCGAGTCGCCGCTGGCGATGCTGCACCTGGTGGTGCGTCCGAAGCCGGGCGACAAGGCCAGCTACGACGTCGCCGATCTCGAAGCGAAGATCGTGCATATCGTGCGCAACTGGTACGACGACCTGCGCGATGCGCTGGTGCAGCGTCATGGCGAGGACAAGGGCCTCAAGCTTGCCACGCGCTACGGCCGCGCCCTGCCGGCCGGCTACATCGAAGAAGTGACGCCGCATGTCGCGGCGGCCGACGTCGAGATGGCGGCCAGCCTGCGCGATGCCGAAGACATCCGGCTCAGCCTGCATCGCTCGCGGCGCAAGCCCGACATCCTGCAGCTGAAGGTGTTCCGCCTCGGCGGCGCGATCGAGCTGTCCGAGGTCATTCCGCTGCTCGAGAACATGGGCGTGAAGGTGCTCACCGAGCAGCTCTACGAACTCGACGTGCAGGGCAGCCAGGTCTACATCCAGGACATCGCGGTACAGCCGGCGCTGCGCTGCGAGTTCGATATCGAGCAGGTGCGCGAGGCGTTCCAGGCGGCGTTCGAGCGCATCTGGCGCGGCGCCGCCGAGAACGACGCGTTCAACAAGCTGATCCTCGGCGCGCAGCTCGACTGGCGCCAGGTCGCGGTGCTGCGCGGCTACTGCAAGTACCTGCTGCAGACCGGCGTGACGTTCTCGCAGAGCTACATGGAGGAGACGCTGAACCGCTACCCGGCACTGGCAGGTCTTCTGGTCGAGCTGTTCGAGGCGGGTTTCGATCCGCGCCGCGAAAGCGCCGGCAAGCCGGTCATCGAGAACGCGCGCAAGCGCCTCGCGAAGGAACTGCAGACGCTGGTTTCCGCCGAAGCCCTGAAGGCGCAGCCGCGCCTGATCGACGATCTCGTCGCCGCGCGCGGCGAGCCGCGTGCGCAGCAGGTCGGCGCGACGATCGCGACGATCAAGGCGCTGCTCGAACACGTCGCCAGCCTCGACGAAGACCGCATCCTGCGCTCCTACCTCGGCGTCATCGGCGCCACCCTGCGCACCAATTATTTCCAGGCCCACGACGGCGCGCTGGCCTCGTACATCAGCTTCAAGTTCGATTCGGCCAAGGTGCCCGACCTGCCGAAGCCGCGGCCCTATCGCGAGATCTTTGTCTACAGCCCGCGCGTGGAAGGCGTGCACCTGCGCTTCGGCCCGGTCGCACGCGGCGGCCTGCGCTGGTCGGACCGGCGCGAGGATTTCCGCACCGAGGTGCTCGGCCTGGTCAAGGCGCAGATGGTCAAGAACACCGTCATCGTGCCGGTCGGCTCGAAGGGCGGTTTCTTCGTCAAGCATCCGCCGGCGAGCGGCGAGCGCGACGCCGTGCTGGCCGAAGGCATCGCCTGCTATCGCCTGTTCATCAACGGCCTGCTCGACATCACCGACAACCTCGTCGAAGGCGAGGTGGTGCACCCGGACAACGTGGTGCGCTACGACGGCGACGATCCGTACCTCGTCGTCGCCGCCGACAAGGGCACGGCGACGTTCTCCGACATCGCCAACGCGGTCAGTGCCGAGCACGGCTTCTGGCTCGGCGATGCGTTCGCGTCGGGCGGTTCGGTCGGCTACGACCACAAGAAGATGGCGATCACCGCGAAAGGCGCGTGGGAGTCGGTCAAGCGGCATTTCCGCGCGCTCGGCCGCGACAGCCAGAGCGAGGACTTCACCTGCGTCGGCATCGGCGACATGTCCGGCGACGTGTTCGGCAACGGCATGCTGCTGTCCGAACATATCCGCCTGGTCGCCGCGTTCGACCATCGGCACATCTTCCTCGATCCGGCGCCGGATGCCGCCGCTTCGTTCAAGGAGCGCCAGCGCATGTTCGTGCTGCCGCGCTCGTCCTGGGCCGACTACGATGTCACGTTGATCTCCAAGGGCGGCGGCATTTTCCCGCGCACGGCGAAGACGATTCCGCTGTCGCCGGAGATCTGCCGCGTGCTCGGCATCGACGAGGCGACCGGCCAGCTTGCGCCGACCGCACTGCTCAGCGTGATCCTGAAGGCGCCGGTCGACCTGCTGTTCAACGGCGGCATCGGCACCTACGTGAAGGCCGAAACCGAAACCAATGCCGATGTCGGTGATCGCGCCAACAACGCCCTGCGCGTCAACGGCAGGGAGCTGCGCTGCAAGGTGGTGGGCGAGGGCGGCAACCTCGGTTTCACGCAGAAGGGCCGCATCGAAGCCGCGCAGCAGGGCGTGCTGCTGAATACCGATTTCATCGACAACTCGGCCGGCGTCGACACCTCCGATCACGAGGTCAACATCAAGATCCTGCTCAACGACGCCGTGCAGCGCGGCGAGCTGAGCTATGACCAGCGCAATGCCCAGCTCGCCGCGATGACCGACGAGGTCGAGCGCCTGGTGCTGGCCGACAACTACCGGCAGAACCAGGCGATCACCGTGATGGAGCACATGTCGGTGCACCGTCTCGGCTCGAACGCCCACTTCATCCGCACGCTGGAGGCCGAGGGCCTGCTCGACCGCCAGATCGAGTTCCTGCCGAGCGATGCGGAACTGGCCGAGCGCAAGGTGCGGCACCAGGGCCTGACGCGACCGGAGCTCTCCGTGCTGCTGTCGTATTCGAAGATCAAGCTGTACCAGCAGCTGCTCGATTCCGATGTGCCGGAGGATGCCTACCTGTCGAAGGAACTCGTGCGCTATTTCCCCGAGCCGCTGCACGGACCCTACGCCGACCATATGCAGCGGCATCGTCTGAAGCGCGAGATCATCGCGACCGCGGTGACCAATTCGATGGTCAACCGCATGGATGCGACGTTCGTGCTGCGCATGCAGGAAGACACCGGCCAGCCGCCCGCGGCGATTGCCAAGGCGTATTCGGCGGTGCGCGAGATCGTCGATTCGCGCGGCCTGTGGGCAGAGATCGAGGCGCTCGATGGCAAGGTCGGCGAGACCGTGCAGATCGACGCGCTGCTGAAGATCTGGGACCTGCAGCGCAACCTGACGCGCTGGCTGCTCAATCATCGCGGTGCGAGCTTCGATATCGCCGGCGTCGTCGAGCGCTATTCACCCGGCGTCGCCGAGCTGCGTGCGGCAACGCCCGCGGTGCTCACCGCCACGGGTCGCGCCGACTATGAAGTCGATGTCGAGAAGTGGCAGGGCCTGGATATTCCCGAGACGCTGGGGCGGCGTCTGGCCGCGCTGCCGGTGCTCGGCGTCGCCTTCGACATCGCCGAAGTCGCGCTCGAAACCAACCGGCCGATCCATCGCGTCGCGGCGGTGTTCTTCGAACTCGGCCAGGCACTCGATATCGACGGCCTGCGCCGGCAGATCGAGAACCTGCCGGTCGAGAGCCGCTGGCATGCGCAGGCGCGCGGTTCGCTGCGCGACGAGCTCGCCGCGCAGCACCGTGCGCTCGCCGCGCAGATCCTCGGCAACGCATCGGATGTGGTGGAGCATCCGGTCGCCCGCTGGCTCGAGCGCGACGATCCGACGCTGAAGTTCACGCTCGGCCTGCTCGAGGAAATCCGCACGCAGACCGTCGATTATCCGATCGCCTCGGTCGCGTTGCGCCGCTTCGCGCAGCTCGTGCAGGCATCGGCGAAGGCGGCCTGATCGCTGCGTGCGCCGCTCGTGGTAGTTTGCCTGCCACGGCGGCGCAGGATCGCGGCGCGAAGGGAAGCTGATCGATGAGCCAACGCATCGCGTTTGTCGCGAGCCCGATCGAGGAAGCGCAGTCCGCGCTGGCCGCGCTCAGCGCGCGCTATGGGGACGCGCCGCTCGACACGGCCGAGGTGATCGTCGCGCTCGGCGGCGACGGTTTCATGCTGCGCACCTTGCACCGGCACATGGCGCGCGGACTGCCGGTCTACGGCATGAAGCTCGGCACGGTCGGTTTCCTGATGAATCATCATCACCTGGACGACCTGCCCGAGCGCATCGCACGCGCGCGACCGACCGTGCTGCGTCCGCTCGTGATGGAAGCGGTCACCGAATCGGGCAGTACGGCATCGGCGCTGGCCTTCAACGAGGTTTCGCTGCTGCGCCAGACCAAACAGGCAGCACATCTGCGCGTTGCGTTGAACGGCGTGGTCAAGCTCGAGGAACTGATCTGCGACGGCGTGCTGATGTCGACGCCGGCCGGCTCCACCGCCTACAACCTGTCGGCGCACGGCCCGATCCTGCCGTTCGGTTCGCAACTGCTGGCAATGACGCCGATCAGTCCGTTCCGGCCGCGGCGCTGGCGCGGTGCAATCCTGCCTGCGGCGATCGAGATCAAGTTCGAAGTGCTCGATCCGTACAAGCGGCCGGTCAGCGCGACCGCGGACTCCAACGAAGTGCGCGACGTCGTCGAGGTGCTGATCCGCGAATCGCGCGAGCAGACCGTGACCTTGCTGTTCGACCCCGAGCACGGCCTGGAAGAGCGCATCCTCAACGAGCAGTTCGAGCTGTAGCCGCAAACCCGGGACTGCACGCGATGCGTTGGTTGGCGATCGTCTGCATGATCCTGGCGAGCAGCGCGTGCTCGTCGCTCGGCTACTACGCCCATGTCGCGCGAGGGCAGGCGGGACTGCTGCTGCATCGCAAGGCGGTTGCCGACGTGATCGCCGACCCGCGCACCGACGCGAAACTGCGCACGCGTCTCGAGGAAACACAGGCCGCGCGCGCGTTCGCCTCGGATCATCTGGGTCTGCCGCGCAATCGCAGCTATACGAGTTACGTCGACCTGCACCGGCCATATGTCACCTGGAACGTGTTCGCGGCGCCCGAGTTCGCGGTGGAACCGGTCACGCACTGTTTTCCGTTTGCCGGTTGCGTCGCGTATCAGGGCTATTTCGACCGCGCGCGCGCCGAACGCGAAGCCGCGCGACTGTCCGCACGCGGCGACGACACGCAGATCGAAGGCGCGGTTGCCTACTCGACCCTCGGCTGGTTCGCCGACCCGATCCTCTCCAGCATGCTGCGCTGGAGCGACGACGAACTCGACAGCACGATCTTCCATGAGCTTGCGCACCAGAAGCTGTACGTGAAGGACGACACCGCGTTCAACGAATCGTTCGCAAGCTTCGTCGCGGAGCAGGGCTTGCGCGAATGGCGCGCGGCGCGCGGATTGCCGCCGCTGGATGACGGCGAGCGTGAGCGCGATGGCGCATTCACGGCCCTCGTGCTCGACCTGCGCGAGCGCCTGCGCCAGGACTACGCGCGGGAATCGTCGGCGCCGGCCAGGCGCACCGCCAAGGCGCGGGAAATCGCAGCGTTTCGCCAGCGCTACGCCCAACTGCGCGACGGCGCCTGGAAAGGCGACCGGCGCTATGACGCCTGGGTCGACGCGCCGATCAACAATGCGAGCCTGTTGCCGTTCGGTCTGTACGACCGCTGGGTCGGCGCGTTCGCGCACGTGTTCGAGCAGGCGCACGGCGAGTGGCCGCGCTTCTTCGACAGCGTCGGCGAACTCGCGCGCAAGCCGAAAACGCAGCGCGACGACGAACTTTCCCGAGGGTCGCCGCACGCCTCCGCTTTGGATATGCAGGCTGA
>DASWPR010000062.1:0-6009 GCA_036398455.1 Dokdonella sp. | reverse complement strand
AGTCTGCCACGGTCTTTTGGATGTTAGGGATGGTGATCGACTGCGCATGCACGGTCAGCAGGTCGCGCAGGGTCTCCTGGGCGAACTCCAGGCTGATCACACGCCCTTCGAAGTTCGCGCGCGCCACCAGCGTGTTGAGGGCGCCCTCGAGGTCGCGCACGTTCGAGCGCATACGCTTGGCCATCAGCACGGCCACCTCTTCCGGCAGCTCGACGCCCTTCATCTGCGCCTTCGCCAGCACGATCGCCGCGCGCGTTTCGAAATCCGGCGGCTCGATCGCGACGCTGAGACCCCAACCGAGGCGCGACTTCAGGCGCGGCTCCAGGTTGTCCACTTCCTTCGGATAGCGGTCGCAGGTCAGGATGATCTGCTGCTTGCCTTCGAGCAGGGCGTTGAAGGTATGGAAGAACTCTTCCTGCGTCGTGTTCTTGCCGGCGAAGAACTGGATATCGTCGATCAGCAGCGCGTCGACCGAGCGGAAACGCCGCTTGAAGTCGTCCATGCCCTTCTGCTGCAGCGCGCGCACCATGCCGCTGACGAACTGCTCGGAGCGCAGGTACAGCACCTTCACGTCCGGACTGTGCGAGCGCATCAGGTTGCCGGCGGCATGCATCAGATGGGTCTTGCCGAGCCCGGTGCCCCCGTACAGCAGCAGCGGGTTGTAGGCGCGGCCAGGGTTCATCGCGACCTGGGTCGCAGCCGCCTTGCCGAGCTGGTTGGACTTGCCTTCGACGAAGTTCTCGAAGGTGTAGTGCGGATCGAGGCTCGGTTCGGCCGCGGCGCGGTCCACGGGCTTGGCGCGGATGGTGCTCCGCGGGACTTCGCGCGGTACGAGCCGGCGCGCGCCGACCATCACATTCACCGCGACCGGTCCGCCGCTGAGGTGTTCGAGCACCTCCATGATCGGAGCGAGGAAACGCTCGCGCACGGTCTCCATCGTGTATTCGTTCGGCGCCCACAGCGTGAAGCCGGATTCCTCCTCGCTGACCTGCAGGGGCGCCAGATAGGTGTGCATGTCCTCCGTGCTGAATTCCGCCTCGAGGCGGGAAAGACAGCGTCGCCAAAGCTCGCTCATGGGTCGGTGCGGTTCCAGGGTGCCGGGATCGGCCAAAGCTGCGGCGGGCCGATCGGAAAGACCGGGCAGTCTAGCAGGCTGCGCGCCGGCTTGACTCGCGCGCGCGCAAGCCCCTATCATCCGCGCCCTTTTCGCATTCCCTGGCGTTACGCTCATGGCCACCAAGCGCACCTATCAGCCCAGCAACCTCAAGCGCGTGCGCGACCACGGCTTTCGCGCCCGCATGAAGACCCGCGGTGGCCGCAAGGTCATCAATGCGCGCCGCGCCAAGGGCCGCAAGCGTCTCGCGGTCTGACCCCAGCGGTACAGCCATGGCGGCCGCACCGTTTCCGCGTGCGGCGCGCCTGCTTCGGGCGCAGGACTTCAGCCACCTGCGCACGGCCGGTCGCCGTATCGGCACACAGCATCTGAGCGCCCAGATCGCCGTCAGCGGCCAGGACGGCGCGCGGCTCGGCCTGGCGATCTCCAAGCGCGTTTCGAAAAGCGCCGTGCGGCGCAATCGCATCAAGCGCCTCGCACGCGACAGCTTCCGCCGCATACGCGGCACCTTGCCGGCGTTCGACATCCTGTTGATCGCACGCTCCAGCGCCGACCAGGAAGACAACGCGAGCCTGCACGCCGAGCTTGCGCGCCTGTGGCAGCGCATCGCGACGTTGAACCCCGCCGTGCCCACCGGCACAATGCGCGACTGACTTCCCGGCGATGCGCCGCAACTGCGCGCATCAGCCACGCCCACGCCTATCGAGGATCGTTTCGGCCACGCGCACCGCGCGGAACCGGCCGCACCGCGAGGCGACATCCGACCCTATCGCGTCCACCGATCCCGCCATGACGAGCCCACGCAATCTCCTTCTGATCGCTCTGCTGTTCATCAGCTATCTGCTCTGGATGCAGTGGCAGCAGGACTACGACAAACCGGCGGGCGAAATCCTCGCGTCGACGCCGGCCGCATCGACCGGCAACTCTGCCGCGCCGGCACCGCGCTCGACCGCGGACATTCCCAGCGCGGGCGCCGCACCATCCACAGCCGCCGGCGTGACCGATGCGCCGTCGACGACGACCGCCTCCACAGCCGCCGCCCATGTGGTGGTGACCACCGATCTGCTGCGCGTCGAGATCGATCCGCACGGCGGCAACATCGTCATCGCCGACCTGCTCGCCTATCCGCAGCAGCCGAAGGACTTCGCCCATCCGGTGCGTCTGCTCGACGATCGCGCGGCGACCTTCTTCGTCGCGCAGAGCGGCCTGGTCAGCAGCACCGGCGCGGCACCGGATCATCAGGCGAACTTCACCGCCGAGAAGAACGACTACACGCTCGCCGACGGCAGCGATACGCTCGAGGTTCCGCTGCACTGGACCGACCCCGCCGGCCTCGATGTGCGCAAGGTATTCGTGTTCAAGCGCGCCAGCTACGCCATCGAGCAGCGCCAGGAAATCGCAAACAAGGGAACGGCGAGCTGGAGCGGCAATGCCTACCGGCAATTGCAGCGCGTGCCGCCGATCATCGACAGCAGCGGCATCAAGGGCTACAGCAACACCGAACGCTACAGCTTCGTCGGCGCCGCGTGGTATGCCGCCGGCAAGTTCGAGAAGCTCAAGTTCGACAACTTCGCGAAAGAGCCGCTCGACAAGAGCGTGAGCGGTGGCTGGGCGGCGCTGCTGCAGCACTATTTCTTCGCCGCGTGGATTCCGCTGGCGAGCGAGACCGACCAGTATTCGACCAAGCTGGTCCCCGTCGGCGACGCGCAGCGCTACCTGATCCGTACCCTGTCGCCGCCGATCACGATCGCCGCCGGCGAAACCAAGACCGACAGTGCGCGCCTATACATCGGCCCGAAACTGCAGAGCACGCTCAACGAGGTTGCCCCGGGCCTGTCGTTGACGGTCGACTACGGCGTGTTCACCGTGATCGCCGAACCGCTGCACTGGATCCTCGCGCAGCTGCACAAGCTGACCGGCAACTGGGGTTTCGCGATCATCCTGCTCGTGCTGCTGATCAAGGCGGCGTTCTTCAAGCTCAGCGAAACGCAGTTCCGCTCGATGGCGAAGATGCGCAAGCTGCAGCCGCGCATCGAGGCGCTGAAGGAGCGCCACGGCGACGATCGCCAGAAGATGAATCAGGCGATGCTCGAGCTGTACCAGAAGGAAAAGGCCAATCCGCTCGCCGGCTGCCTGCCGATGGTGATCCAGATTCCGGTGTTCTTCGCCCTCTACTGGGTGCTCCTCGAAAGCGTCGAACTGCGCCAGGCCCCGTTCATCGGCTGGATCCAGAACCTGACTGCGCCCGATCCGTACTACGTGCTGCCGGTGCTCAACGCGGTGGTGATGATCGCCACGCAGTACCTCAGCCCGACCACCGGCATGGATCCGACGCAGGCGAAGATGATGAAGGTGATGCCGGTGATCTTCTCGGTGCTGTTCGCCTTCTTCCCCGCAGGCCTCGTGCTGTACTACGTCGTCAACGGCGGCCTCTCGCTGCTGCAGCAGTGGATCATCACCAAGCGCGTCGAAGCCGGCGAAACAAAAACGGCGAAAGCCTGACCGCGAGCTGCGCCTGATGCGATGAACGCGCGCGCCGACACCATCGCTGCCGTGGCGAGCGCGTCAGGCGCAGGCGGCGTCGGCGTGCTGCGCATCTCCGGCCCGCGCGCCGGCGACATCGTGCAGACCCTGCTCGGCCGCGCGGCACGCGCGCGGCACGCCCACTACGCGGCGTTTCGCGATCGCGCCGGCGCGATCATCGATCGCGGCCTGCTGCTGTGGTTCCCCGCGCCGCATTCCTACACCGGCGAAGACGTGCTCGAATTGCAGACGCACGGCAGCCCGGTCGTGCTGCGCCTGCTGCTCGCGCGCATCGTCGAACTCGGCGCGCGGCATGCGCGCGCCGGCGAATTCTCCGAACGCGCGTTCCTCAACGGCAAGCTCGACCTCGTCCAGGCCGAAGCCGTCGCCGACCTCATCGCAAGCGGCTCGGAAGCCGCCGCACGTGCCGCACAGCGCAGCCTCGACGGGGCGTTCTCGCAGCGTGTGCATGCGTTGACCGCTGCGGTGATCCGCCTGCGCAGCTACATCGAATCGGCGATCGACTTTCCCGACGAAGACATCGACTTTCTCGCCGCGCCGCAGCTGGCCGGCGAGCTCGCCGACGTGCGCACCCGGCTCGCCGATCTGCTCACCGGTGCGCGCCGCGGCGTGCGTCTCGCCGATGGCCTGCACGTGGTCATCGTCGGCCGGCCGAACGTCGGCAAGTCGAGCCTGTTGAATGCGCTCGCGGCGAGCGAACGCGCGATCGTCACCGAGATCGCCGGCACCACGCGCGACGTGTTGCGCGAGACGATCGATCTCGACGGCATCGCATTGACCCTGGTCGACACCGCGGGCCTGCGCGACGCCGGCGACGTCGTCGAACGCGAAGGCATCCGTCGTGCGCGCGCCGAACTGGAACGCGCCGATCTCGCGCTGCTGGTCAGCGACGACGATGCCAGCGCAGACCTAGCCCTGCTGGCCGGTCTGCCGGTCCAGGCCGCCCGACTCGTCGTGCACAACAAGATCGATCTCGCGGCGCAGGCGCCGCAGGCCGCGACGAGCGAGGGCATCGAGCATATATGGCTGTCCGCGCGCAGCGGCGACGGCCTCGACCTGCTGGTGACGGCCCTCAAACGTCATGCCGGTCACGCTGAACCCGGCGACGGCGCCTTCAGCGCGCGCGCGCGCCACGTTGCCGCGCTCGAACGCGCGCGCGACCTGCTCGCGGCTGCCGAGGATGCGCTCACTGTCCAGCAAGCCGGCGAACTCGCCGCCGAAGAATTGCGCCAGGTGCAGCACGCGCTCGGCGAAATCACCGGCGAGTTCAGCAGCGACGATCTGCTCGGTTCGATCTTCAGTTCGTTTTGCATCGGCAAGTAGCGTCCAGCGGCGTCGAGTGTCGCCTGGCTATCCTCGGCACATGCTCAAGTCTGTCCCCGACATGTACCCCGGTGGCATCGTCTATGCCCGACTGGGCGATCTCGACATCGCGCACTACCACGCGTCGAGCGGTCCTACATTGATCCGATGGTTCCATCTCGACTGGACGGACCCTAGCTACATGGTGGAGTGCGAGAGCGTCACGGCCGCGCAGACGCTGATCGCCCAATGGGTCGCCGGGCTCGATATCGAGCGGTGGGATGAGTGAGCGCAAGCCTGTCGGTGCGATCGACGCGGCGTAGGCGGCAAGCGTAGTTGTTCGATAGCATGGATTCGGCGAATGGCGCGATGAGGTGCACAATTGGCGAGACCGCGATCTGTATCCGAACTGGGGCCGTGGCAACAGTTGCTCTTCCTCTCAATCGCTCATGCAGATTTTGTGCAATGTGCTATTGCCGCGGAACGAGCGATAGCTACCGATAGCACTGCTGATCCGAGCCTTTACATTGCGCTCATTGAGGCGGCGATCGTCCGCTACGCGCGTCCATTTACACGTTGCTGCGTGCCTCAGGAGCGAGCGAGAGGCGCGCCCCAGAGACCTCAACTATCGGCAATGTTGGACAAGTCATACGTGCCCGACCAAATTAAAGGTGCGCTCACTGTTCATCGAGGAGCGATGGAAATGAGAGATTCGATGTACGCACACAGCGACATAGAGCTGAAGCCCGTTCGCCTCATGAGGCTTGCCCATGGAGACTTGCCGGGCTCGTGGCGCATTCTCGGGAGGGTGCAAGGTATCGGTCGGACCAACCTTCGATACCTACATCGGCTAGCGAGGGCCCTTGTAGAAAGGACTTCGTGTGACGTTGCGGACCTGGCGAAGATTGTTCTGCCACCAATGCAGCCGGGAAAGCATGCAACGCTGCAGTTCAGACGGGAAGCCAAGGACTAAATTCTTCCTGCTTCCGCGTCGGCCCAGACGTTATCTCCCAATCAATTCGCATGCAGTGCTCGACGCCGATATCCGA
>DASWPR010000061.1:0-4875 GCA_036398455.1 Dokdonella sp. | reverse complement strand
TGCTCGTGCGTGCCGGCGACGGCGGCGACTACGTCGTGATCCGCACCGACGCGGCCGGCCATGCGCTGCCCGACTGGCGCTCGGCCACGGGCAGCAGCGAGGTCGATGTGAGCGAGATCGTCGCCTTGCCCGACGGCGGCGCGGTCGTCAGCGGCCAGGGAAGTTTCCTCGATGGCGGCTACGTCACGGTGCGTTTCGATGCGCAGGGCCATACCGTCTTCAGCGATGTGGAACTCGGCGAGATCGGCAATCCGCTCGGTCCCGCGCGCGTCAGGGCCGACGCCAATGGCGACTTCATCATTGCGGCGGCACCGGAATCGATGTTCGGCGAACCGCTGGCGCAAGTATGGAAACTCGGCGCCGACGGCAGCCGCCGCTGGACTCGCGTCTTGCCCAACCCGCTGGACGACCTCGCCAGCCTGCAAGTCGGCGGCCTTGCATTGACAGCTCAGGGCGACGTGCTGGTCGAGGCCTTCTCCGTCAGCGATCAGCGCTTCCGGCTGCTGCGCCTGGACGGTGCCAGTGGCGAGGTGCTGCTCGATTCCGTCGCCGCGGTCGGCGGTACGCCGACCACGCTGACATCGGCGCCGAATGGCCGCGTGCTGGTGGGCGGCTACGATTTCATCGACAGCAGCGGCCATGTCGGCGCGCGCATGGTCGAGTTCGATGCTGCCGGCGCGCCATGCCGTTCGAGCATGGATCTGGCGATGTTCAGCAGCATCGCGGCGACCGCCGGCGCGGAAGGCTGGACCGTGCTCGGCACGAGTGCCTTCGTGGCGAATGTCGGCAACGATGCGGTGGTGCGCCGCTACGACGCGGACGGCCCCTGCGATGGAGCGGATGCGATCTTCGCGAACGGGTTCGAGGCCGCCGGCCTGCGCTGAGCGCAGGTGCCTGCCTGGCGCGAATGGTTTGTCCGGTTCAGCCCTGCGGACGCTGCTTCAGGCCGGTCTTCCACGCATACACCGCAGCCTGCGTGCGGTCGCTGACGTTGAGCTTGCCGAGCACGTTGCTGACGTGGGTCTTGACGGTTTTCTCGCCGATGCCGAGACGTTCGGCGATCTGCAGATTGCTGAAGCCCTCGGCCATCAGGGTCAGCACTTCGCGTTCGCGCTGGCTGAGCGATTCGAGCACTTCGCTGCCGGGCTCGGCGCCGCGCCGCAGCGTGTCCATCAGCTTGGCGGCGACGCGCGGATGCAGCACCGCTTCGCCGCGCGCGGCCTTGCGCAGCGTATCGGCGAGCGCATCGGCGTCGACGTCCTTGAGCAGGCACGACAGTGCGCCGGCCTGCACCGCGGCGACGATCTGCTGCGCGTCCTCGAACGAGGTCAGCAGCACCACCTGGGTATCGGCGCTGACCGTGCGGATCGCGCGCGTCGCCTCGATGCCGCCGCCGGGCATGACCAGGTCGACCAGGGCGACCTGCGGGCGATGCTCGCTGCACAGCGCGACGGCGCTGGCGGCGTCCTCGGCCTCGCCGACGATGGACAGGTCGGCGTGTGTCTCCAGGAACGCGCGGATGCCCTGGCGGACCAGGACATGATCGTCGGCGATTACGATGCGGATCGGTGCATTCATGAAAGCGGAGCCTCTGCGACGAGGAAACTGACGGTGACGCGCGTGCCGCGGCCGGGCAGCGCATCGAATTCGAAGCGGCCGGCCGGCAGCGCCTGTGCGCGTTCGCGCATGTTGCGCAGGCCCATCCCCGGGCCGGTTTCGTCCGCGCTGCCACGGCCATTATCAGCGATCGAGAGACGGACGCGGTCCGCCTCGCGGCGGAGCTGCAAGTCGACGCGCTGCGCACCGCTGTGGCGCAGCACGTTCGACAGGGCCTCGTCGAGGATGCGCAGCAGCGATTCCTCGTGCGCGGCCGGCAGCGGCGGCACGTCGTCGAGATCGAAGCCGAGTGCCATGCCGCTGGTGTGCGCCCAGTCGTTCGCGCGCGTGCGCACGCGCTCGTCGAACGGCAGTTCGGCATCCGAGGCGCGCATCTCGTCGAGAATCTGCGCGAGCTCCTGCTGGATCTGCTGAGTCAGGCGCTGCGCCTGTTCGAGACGATCCGCGCCCGGCGCGTCGGCGAGCACGCGGCGCGCGGTGGCCAGCTGCAGGTTCAGCGCGAAGGCCTTCTGCTTCACCGTGTCGTGCAGGTCGCGCGCGAGGCGCTGGCGTTCGGCCAGGGTGGCGAGCTGCGCGCGCGAGCGCAGCAGGCTCTTCAAGTCCAGCGCCATGCGGTCGAGCAGGGCGGAAACGCGGCCGAGCTCGTCGCGCGAGGTATCGCCGATGCGGCCGCTGAAATCGCCGCGGCTCCAGGCGGTCGCCGCGCGTGCGATGCGATTCAGGCGGCGCGTCACCCAGGCCGACAGGAAGAACGAGGAGGCGAGTCCGAACACGATCAGGTAGCCGATCACGATCGGCCATTCGAAGCTGAGTTCGAGCAGGAACTTGCGCCACGGCAGCGGCAGGCGCAGTTCGACGAACAGCAGGCCGAGCAACCGGCCGTCGGCGCCGCGCACCGGTGTCAGCACGCGGCGGATCTTGAACGGGCTGTCCTCGCCGGACAGGGTGACCGCACCGGTGCCGGCAACTGCGGCGGCGAAGCCCGCCTCGTCGGCACGTGGCAGCTGCGGCTGCCAGCCGGCACCGGTCGGCGCCTGCGCGAGCAGCGATCCATCCGGCGCCAGCACCGCTGCCGCGAGCGGATCGGCGGAGAGTTCGAGCAGCACGTACGAATCTTCGACCGACAGCCCCTCGCGCGGGCGTTCCAGGCGCAGCATCCAGGACTCGACCCAGGTGCCGAGCGCGTTGCGGCTTTCGACCGTGCCTTCGTTCCAGTACGCGGCCAGCTCTGCCGCGCCGTGCTCGCTGGCGCGCGCGAGGCGGCCGCTCTCGACCCCCGCCATGAACTGCTGGAATTCGAAAATCAGGATCGTCGACTCGACCAGGATCAAGCTTGGCAGCGAGAGCAGCATGTAGAACAGCGCCAGCTTGACCATCAAGCCGCGCAGTTGTGGACGGAGCGGGGTCATCGCGACATCTAAGCACGATCCAAATCGACAATGACAGCCCATTCCGACGGGCCGTGCCGCGGCCACTTGGGCGCGAGCCCGATGGCCGCGACGCCGACGCCGGCCTGGACGGAGGAATGGCGCGTTGATACGCCTATAGAATGATATGTCAATCAGCCTACAGACGGTTATCGATAGGACTTCTATCCCCTAGTCTCAAAAACGTAAGCATTGCGTTAACAACCGTTAAGGGGAAGGGCCATGTCCGCTGTGTTTACGTCGACCCTTTTGCGCGCATGCGCACTTTCGATAGGTGCGGCCTTGTTGCCCGTCACGGCCATCGCTGCGGCCGACGACCCGGTGACGCTGGGGGCGCTGGAAGTCACCACGTCGAAGATTCCGGTCGCCTTGAGCGAGGTCGCGGCGAATGTCGCGATTGTTTCCGGCGAAGACTTGCGCGCGCGCGGCGCGACCGATCTGCGCACCGCCCTGGCCCTGGTCGCCGGCGTCGATATCGCACCGGGCGGCGATGGCGGGCCGGCTTCCTCGGTACCGGCGCTGTGGGGCCTGCGCGAGTTCGACGCGTTCCTGCTGGTGGTCGACGGCATTCCTTCCGGCGGTGCGTTCACGCCGGCGCTGGCGACGCTGAATCTGGCCAACGTCGAGCGTATCGAAGTGCTCAAGGGCGCGGCACCGGTCAGCTACGGCGCCACCAGTTTCGTCGGCGTGATCCAGGTGATCCACTACGCGGCCGGACAGGGGCCGGCGCAGCTGGATTTCGGCATCGGCAGTCGCGGCAGTGCGCATGTCGCGCTCGCGTTGCCGCTGTCGGATGCGAACTCGGCATGGCAGCAGTCCCTGCTGCTCGACGCCGACAAGCAGGAACTGCGTGCGGCGCGCGCCGACTGGGATCGCCAGCACCTGCTCTATCGCGGCGCCGGCGACGTCGGCCCCGGAAAATTCAGCATCGACCTCGACTTCACTTCGCTGCAGCAGGACCCGACCAGTCCGCATCCGCGCGACGACGATGGTCTGGTGACGCGGCTGCCGCTCGATGCCAATGACAATCCGCGCGGTGCCGAGCAGAACGAGGACCGCAGCCAGATCGCGCTCGGCTACGTGCTGCCGACCGGTCTGGGCGACTGGAGTACGCGCGTGGCGATCGCGAACAGCAGCGCGACCAATATCCGCGGTTTCCTGCGCGAGGATTTCGCCGACGACGGCGTCACCCACAACGCGGACGGCTTCGATCAGGACGTGCATCGCATCGAGGCGTATTTCGATACGCATGTCGCGACGGCGCTCGGCGAGCACGCGAATGTCGTGTGGGGCCTCGACCACATGTACGGCAAGGGCTACCAGGAAAGCCGCAACTTCGAATACGCGGTGCTGCCCGACGGCTCCAACGCGCCGGACTGGCACAGCCTGCATATCGACGAGACGACGCGCCTCGACGACAAGCGCAACTTCAGCGGCGTGTACGCCGACTTCGATTTCACCTTGACCGACGCCTGGCATGTCGAAGCCGGTGCGCGCTTCAATCACACCACCGAATCGACGCGCGGGCTCAGCATCGATCTCACCGGCGACGCGCCAGTCGTCACCGACGACGGCCGCGATCACCGCAACGACAACCGCTGGGCCGGCGCGCTCGGCACGAGCTATCGTTTCTGGCAGGACGGGCACGACTACGTGACCGCCTACGCGAGCTACCGCAACACCTTCAAGCCGGCGGTGGTCGACTTCGGGCCCGAACCCGAATCGGACATCCTGAAACCGGAAGACGCGCAGAGCGGCGAAGTCGGGCTCAAGGGCACCAGCGTGGACGGCCGTCTCGAGTGGGACGTGTCGGTGTTCCGCATGAACTTCC
>DASWPR010000060.1:0-25357 GCA_036398455.1 Dokdonella sp. | reverse complement strand
CCATGTGACGCTGTCCTTCAGTCACGGCGGACGCCGCGAAGCGATAGCCGAGTTGTGCCGCGGGCTGACCGCGCATGGAGTGGTGAACCGGCTGTGCTGCGTCGACGAGATCGAAGTCGAGCAGGCGAACCTGGCGCCCTTGTTCGAGGAATCGATCGAGCTGAAACGGCGCAGCCTGTTCGACGCGTCCGCGTTGTCGACGCTGCGCCGCTTCTGCTTCGAGCGCGCGATCGACATCGTGCACACGCACGACGCGGCGAGCCAGGCGGTCAGCGTGCTGGCGCTGCCGTTCGGCGGTCCGAAGATGCTGATGACCTTCCATCGCACGCGCAACTTCGAATCGGCGCGCGTGCGCGACCGCCTGCGCAACGCCCTCGCGGGACTGCGCGGCGGCGCGATCGTGACGGCGTCGGAGGAACGCCGGCGGCACTACATCGAGAGCAACCATGTGCGCACCTCGAAGGTGCGCTGCATTCCGCTCGGCATCGATCTCGACCGCTTCCGGCCCGATCCGGCGCGGCGCGCGCTGGTGCGCGAAAGCCTCGGCCTCGCGCCGACGCAGACGGTGGTCGGCGCCGTCGGCCACTTCGGGCCGGAGAAGGGCATCGACATCGCGATCGAAGCCTTCCAGCACTACGTGCGCGCACACCCCGCCACCGATGCGCATCTGGTCGTGCTCGGCGCGGGCAGCGACGCGCAGGAACGTTTCGTGCGTTCGCGCATCGCCGCGGACGTCGCCGACCGCATCGATTTCGTCGGCTTCCAGGCGCATCCGGAGGACTGGTTCCCGGCGTTCGACCTGCTGCTGCACGGCGCACGCAGCGAAGCGTTCGGACTCGTACTGGTCGAAGCGATGGCGTGCGGCGTGCCGGTCGTCGCAGCGCGCGTCGGCGGCATTCCGGAGATCATCGAAGAAGGCCGCAGCGGCCGGCTCGCGGCGAGCGCGGAACCGGCGCCGCTCGCCGAGGCGGTCGCCGGCGTGCTGGCAGACCCGGATCGGCTGGCGCAATACTCGCTCGCGGCGCGCGAGCGCGCGCGCAGCGCGTTCGGCAGCGCGCGCTACGCGCGCCAGTACTTCGAACTCTACTGCTCGCTGCTGCACCTCGACGCGAGGACGACGCAGGCGCCGCAATGAAGGCGCATCAGCGGCGGCCGAATGCGGCCTGGTATTCGCGCACGTAGGCCTGCGCCATCGCATCGATGCCCCAGCGCACGCGTTCGCGCCGGATCGATTCGCGCATCGCGTGGTAACGCTCGACATCGCCCATCAGCGCCGCCGCGGCGCGCGCGATGTCCGGCGCATCCGGCGGGTCCACCACGATGCCGGTTTCCCCTTCCACCTGGCTTTCCGGCAGGCCGCCGCTGCGCGAATAGATCACCGGCAGCGCGAACGCCTTGGCTTCCAGCGCCACCAGCGGCAAGCCCTCGGCGACCAGCGCAGGATCGGTCGGGATGATCAGGAAATCGGCCTGCGCGTAGCAGGTCTCGACATCGGCGCGGTAGCCGAGCATGTCGATCGTCGCTTCGAGCCGCTGCGCGGCGATCCACTGGCGCATGGCCGCCTCTTCCGGCCCGTCGCCGACGATCAGCAGGCGGAACCGCGGGTGCTGCGACGCGAGGATCGCCGCGGCCTGCAGCAGGGCGAAGACGCCCTTCTCGCGCGTCAGGCGCCCGACGAACAGCGCAACGCAAGGCTGCGCACGCGGCGGGAACATCTGCATGTCGCCGTCGCTGAGCCGGCCGTTGCGCAGCAGGCCAACGCGGCTCGGAATGAACATCGCCTGCAGCGCCTGCTGCGACGCCGACGAGCAGCCGAACAGCCGGTCGGGATAGACGCAGCGACCGTATTGCAGGACGCGCCGGCTGAGCGCACGCAGGCCGCTGCCGGGGCGCGGCGTCCGGTGCATCGTCGCCCACCACGAGCGCGTGGCCGACGTGCGGCACAACCGCCATACCGCACACTCGCCGAACGCGTACGAATGCGTGTGCACGATGACGCGGCGGTAGCGCGCGACGATCGGCCCGAGCGTGGCGCTGACCCAGGCGGGATCGACCATGTCGGTCTCGTCGTGCGCGGTCAGGCGCGCGTGCGCGGGAATCGTCGTGTTGTCCAGGTAGCTCTTGTAGCCGACGATGTGGTCGATGCCGGCTTCCTGCAGATGGCCGCTGATCCGCTGCGGGAATTCCTCGTACCAGCGAAACAGGCCGGCCGGCGTATTGAGCAGGGAAATCACGGCGCATTCGCGCGGCCGTGCGGCCGTATCGGGCAGGGTCGCATCGCGCACGATCGTGTGCGGCGCGGTCGTCATCGCACGGCACCCTTGCGCGCGAAGAATTTGCCGTCCACGACCTCGACGCGTCCGTTCGTGCTGTAGGTATGGCAGCCGTGCAGGCCGGGATACCAGCCGGCGTCGAGGCGCCCGAGCGCACGTTCGCGATAGCGCTGCGGCGAAAGCTCGATGACTTCGTGGAAGACCACGGCGCGGCCGTAGTTGATCGCGCAATCCTGCGCCGGTCGGATCAGCCGGCCGCCGCGCAGAAACAGCGCGCCCGCAGGCCGCGCACGCCCGACGTCGGAGACGACCGGGTTGCACGGATGCGGCAGCCACGGGCCGGTCAGATGCCCGGCATGGAAGAGGAACAATTCATCGTGGACGATGCCGCCGCTTTCGGCGATGGCGGCGAACAGGTACCAGTGTCCTTCATGCCGCCACAGGG
Source organism: Dokdonella sp. (assembly GCA_036398455.1). Classification (GTDB taxonomy): domain Bacteria; phylum Pseudomonadota; class Gammaproteobacteria; order Xanthomonadales; family Rhodanobacteraceae; genus Dokdonella_A. The sequence goes on along the minus strand of DASWPR010000060.1, from coordinate 22,639 downwards.
TCGCATCGACCGCGTTGTGGCCTTCGAGCAGATCGCCGGCGTGTTCCCACTGCCACGGAAATTCGCGCGCGCGATACAGGCTGACGCGGCGCGCCGCGCCGCTTTCCGGAACCATGTAGTCGACGCCATCCGCCTCGAAGACGAACGGATAGGACAGATGCGATCCCGTTTGCAGCACCTGTCGCGGTTCGCCCAATGGCCCGTTCGCGCCCAGTTCCACGCACGCGATGCTGCCGAGTTCGCTGGCGTAGTCGAAATCTTCGTAGAAGAGGAAGTCGCGGCCATCGCGGTCGACGACGCAGGGATCGGCGTAGAAATGACCGCGCGGCGGCAGCAAGGGCTGCATGCCGTCGATCCGCGGCGAGTCGGGGTCGAGCGGCGCGGCCGCATGGCGATAGCCGAGAATCCAGTGTTCTTCGCAGGCGCGGCGGCGCAGACCCGAGCGCAGGCGATCGAGCGCCGAGCGCGCGAAGAACGGCAGCATCTGGCGATCGCGTGGCGGCGGCGCGCGGGGTGCGATGCGCACGTGCTCCACGGGGATTTCGGATGCCGGCTCCGCAGACATCGCCGCGCGGCGCAGCGCACGCGATGCGAAGGCCGCGGTCTTCCACCACGTGTAGTTCCGGCTCAGCTCCAGCGAGAGGAGATTCGTCGCCGCTGCCGAACGGAACAGCACCGTGGCGTTGTCGCTCGCGTCATTCGCCGCGTACAGGCCGGTCACCGAACGTGGATCGCGCGTGAGGATTTCGCGGAAAAAATCCGCCTCGCCGCGTCGATGCGGCGCCTCTGCGCACAGATGCGACCAGAGGCCGAGACGTGCCGCGCCGGGCAGGTCGCCGCCGATCGTTCGTTCGCCGAAGTCGATCAGCACGTCGAGGTCGAGTGCATGCACCGCGCGGATGTCTTCCGCACTGTACTCGCGCGTCGTTGCGGTGTTCAGCGGAGCAAGGCGCAGTGCAGCGATCGACTGCAGCAGCGCGGCGACATCGCATGGCGCGAGCGCGGACTGCGGCCGGCGATAGCGCACCGCATCCCGCTGCGCGTAGCGATCGAACAGGGACGCGCGTCGCTGCGGCCGTGTCGCTTCAGTGAAAGCGCGCTGCGTGTTCGCGTCGAGCAGCACGGCGACGATCGCGGCATGATCCGCTGCGAGTATCGAGCGCAGGGCCCATTCGACCCACGCGGGCGGATGCAGCGAGTCGAGCAGCACTCCGACGCGCAACCGGCGCTGCGCAATGACGGCGGGGTATAGCGCTGATGCCATCCCTGATTCCCGTGAGCGATTCGTTCACAGCGATCGCGACCGTGTGGACGCCGCGAGGGCTCGTGCGGCCGCGTATGCTCCGGCTCGCTCCATTCGAGTATAGGTAGGCCACGCGGGCCGGACAACTGCTGTGCAGTTCGCGCACGCTGCGCGCGAACGCGTGCCTCGAACGGGCTTCTGAAACTTCGCCGGCGCCACGGCGCCGGCGAAGTTTCAGGCGTCTTGCCGCGCGCCTCTCAGTCGAATCCGTTCTCGAACACCGTGCCCGGCGGCAGCACGGAACCGGCGGCCGTCACGCTGAAGGTCAGCGTGCCCTGAGCCGACGCGGCGTAGGTGCTGCCCGGTGCCACGCTCACCGACTGCACGCCGCCCTGCGTATTCACGCTGATGTCGAAGCGGCCGTTCGGCGGCAGCTCGGTGACGGTATGGTGCGTGTACGCAGCGGGCGTCTGATAGGCGAAGCTGCCATTGATCGGCGTACCGGCGTCGCCGGCGCTGGACAGCACGACGTCGTTGGTGGCGCCCGTCAGCAGCACGCCGATGATGCCGCCCGCGGTCACGCTGAGCGGCGTCGCCTTGGCGACGGCCTGTGCGGACGAAGAAAGATCGAATGCAGTCAGCCAGCGCTGGCTGGCGCCGCTCGCCGCAGGCCGCACCTGCACTTGCCACACCTTCGACGGCGTGACCGACGAATACGCCGGTGCCGATGTCACCACCGCATTCGCAGGCGCGACCACCGTCATCGATCCGGCGAACGTGCTGCCGGCCGTGATGTCCAGCCGCGTCTCGCCGGAAGGCGCCGTGACGCTGGCGGGATTGGCTGGGAAATGGAAGGCGAGGTACTGGTCGTAGGCGGCGTCGCCGGTGGTCGTACGATCGTAGACGACGAAGCGGTTCGGACGCAGGTAGACGACCTGACGCGACCATCCCTGCACGGCGTCGCCGGCATCGAACGATCGATACATGTCCGCCAGCTTGTCGGCGCGCAGCGCGACGTAGGCGCCGCCGTCCTCGAACGTGGCGACATGCGTGTCGACGCCATCGTCCTCCTGCGTGAAGGCGCCCTGTCCGAACGGCTCGGCAACGCTCGATCCATCCATGCGCCGCACATAGAACACGTTGTAGGCGTGGCGATTGCCGAGCAGCAGGTTGCCGGCCTGGAAATCGCCGTAGTTGTCGTTGTAGACCGCATTGTCGCCATCCGATCCATTCGGGTCGTGCACGATCTGGCCGGTCGCGTTGACCAGCAGCGGCTGGCCGCCGCGTACGAGCGCGAGGCTGCCCTGGTCGAAATACTCTTCGCCCTGATTCGGATTGTTGACGTAGGGGCCGGCGCGGAACGACATCCACGAAGCACCGGTCGTCCAGTCCGAGCGCGCCGCGACCGCGTTCATGCCGGTGGCGAAGTAGGACAGCGGCAGCGAACTCAATGGCGCGGTCGGGCCCTCCGGATCGACGAACAGGAATCGCGTCCACGGATCGCCGTCGCTGAAATGGTTGGTCGCCGCGGCCACCAGGGCGAGGTACTGGCGCATCACCGGATCGACCGCGCTGCCGAGATATTGCTGCATGCCGGAAAGATGCTCGAACAGGAAATTGTTCGGCGTGCCCGGCGGCGACTCGGGCGTGTTGTTCGACTGGTTGTTGTCGCGATCGTCGAAATAGTTCAGCGACGGCCAGGTGAAATGCATCGCGTAATAGGCGCTGTCGACCGGATAGGAATACGGCGCCGAGCCGCCGATCAGGTCGATGCCGGTCGCCGTCTTCACTTCACGCAATGGGATGGTCATGTCGAACACCGCCAGCGGCGCATAGTTCGCATAGCCTTCCGGCCATCCGCCGCCGGCCAGGTGAAGCTGGTAATAAGGCCGCACGCGCGCACCGAACTGATTGTTGAGCCAGTCGTCCCACTGGGCGGGCGCCGCCGGATTGTCGCCGTAGGTGGCGAGCGCGACCGCGGCCTTGGCGTGGAAGTAGCCGGCGAAATAGTTGCTCTGCGGATGCACGAACTCGAAATCCGCGCAGCCGTTGGGTGCCTCGAACGCGGCGATCCATGCATTCGCGGCGGTGTACACCTTCTGGCGCAGGGCCGTGCTCAGCTTGTCGTAGGCCCAGTCGTAGCCGACGCCGTAGACCACGCCGAACGTGCGTATCGCATAGCCGTCGTCGGTGCACGGGCTCTCGCTGTGCGGACCCGGATACGGCATCGATGCCTTGTCGAGGATCTCGGCCACCTTGTTGCCGTAGGCCGCCGCCGCATTCGCGTCGATGCCGAGTTCGACCTGATAGCACAGGCCTTCGGCATACATCGCACTCATGTAGCCGTGGCCCTGATAACCCTGGCCGATATTCGGCGGGTCCGGATAGGTCGATTCGTCGGGATAGTTGACGACACCGCCGATGTAGGAATCGCAATACGCCTTCAGTCGCTGCCAGTCTGCGGTGTTCGCATTCGCGCGTTGACGAAGCGTGGTCAGCGTCGGCGCATCGAGTATCAATCGCGGATGCGGCGTGGTTACCTGAGCCGCCGCCGGATGCGCCAGCGCGGCGCCGAATAGAAACGCGAGCAACGCGAGAATCGCAGACGGAACGCGGCGTTCGCGAATCGTCAGGAAAAGTATATTTTTGTGCATTTTAAGCTTCAACCAGATCAGTCAGGGGTGCAGCCGGTCGGCGGAAATTTCCAGCTCTCTCGCCCTGCGGTCGACCATCTTCCCGTCGACGAACATGCGAACGGCAGTGAGCGTCGGCCATGCCGGCCGACGAGGTGGCCCGATCCCTGGGAATGACGGCAGGACGCGGTTCGCGAGGTCCGTCGATGCAAAGCAGGACTGGCGCACGGCGCCCTGCGAGAGGCCCGGATGCACCCGCACACGCGCCGCCCGCCCATGCGGGAGCACGTCCATCGGCTTCGATTCGACCGCACGTGAAAGCAGGCGAGCATGCGGCGGACTTCGAGTCCGGTCCATCCATCAGCCGCTGCGCGTCAGCGGAAAATCGACGCGCGGCGGATCAACAAAAATAGCAGTGTATACATTGCCCAATGCGCGGGAGTTAAAGACTCGTTCGCAGACGGCTAATCGAAATCGATTGGCCTTGTTCGATTTGCGCATTCGCGTCGCCGCATCGAATGGATGCATCGACGAAACGCATTGAATCGATGAATCGCAATGGTTTTCGAGAACGCCGTCACAAGCGATTTTTCCACATGTGCAGACTGCCTATGGGTTATCAGTATTCGCATCGGGCATCGTCATCCGCGTGATGGCTATCACAACAGGAGTGTCTACGGTCCGTAAACTGCGACCCCTCATCGAGGGTCTTGCTGCAGCCGGCCCGTCGGACCTCCACGATATTCCAAGACGATTTTCCTGATGCGATTGAATTTTTCCTGCGCGACGAATAGAGCAGCGACGTTTTCAGCAAACACCGCGCGAGCCGGCGTGCTCGTCGCCCTCATGACCTGCGCGGCACTGTCGCGCGCCGACAGCGGCCCGACCGACATCGTGTTCGCCAGCGGATTCGAGGCCGACGAAACGATCCAGCCGCCGTCGAACGGAAACTGGCAGTTCTCCAACGAAACCACCCAGCGCGTCGACCAGATCATCGACACCGATTCGCGCTTCGATGCAGTGTGGGCCGATTTCAACAACGACGGCTGCTACGACGTCTTCGTGTTCGATCACGGCGGCGACAGCAACGACGACACCTCGCCGGGGCGCACCAGCCGCCTGTGGGTCAATCGCTGCGATGGCAGCAACACGTTCGTCTACACGCCGAACGCCGAAGTGCAGCACTACATCCCGAGCCCGACGACGCCGCGCGGATCGGGCTGGGTCACCCTGCTCGACTTCAACGGCGACGGCCGCCAGGACTTCTGGCTGCGCGATGCGAGCACGCTCGCCGGCGTCTACGTCAACGCGACGGCAAGCGGCACGCACACGCCCTACTTCGCCGACAAGCAGGCCGCCTGCGACGACTACTGCGAGTTCGGCGACATCAGCGGCGCCAATGCGCTGCAGATCATCCGCTCGGACCGGCAGGTCCTCGACATGCTCGATCGGCACGAGGTCTATCCGGCGGCGGGCAACGAGGCACGCAGCCTGGTCGCCGACGTCGACGGCGACGGCTGGCAGGACATCGTGCAGCCGGCCAACCATGGCTACTGGCACAACCAGCAGGGCACCCTGGTCTGGCGCAGCGTGCCCGCTCTGAAGGGCAATATGGGCCTGTTCGCGCTGGCCGATTTCGACAACAACGGCAGCATGGACCTGGTCACGTTCGACGGCGACGACAACGCGGGCACCGGCCATGCGTATCTGTTCCGCAACGACGGCGCCGGCAACTTCACCGATGTCACCGCCGGCTCCGGCCTCGACAGCGTGCCCTATATCGGCTGGTGGACCGGCTACGGCAACATCGTCGCCGCCGACTTCGACAACGACGGCCTGCCCGACCTGATGATGGCCGGGCCGACCGGTTCGCCCTCGTCGGTGATGCTGCTGCGCAATCTCGGCAATCTGCATTTCGCCAGCGTCGACGGCGTCAATTTCGGCACGGCCTACAACGCCGCCGGCGCCGGCAAGCCGCGCGCCGCCGTCGCCGACTTCGACAACGACGGGCGCCTCGACATCGTCAAGACGCAGACCGACACCAACCTCGGCATCTGGCGCAACACGACCAGCACCACCGGCATGCATTGGATGAAAGCGCGCGTGCGCGGCGCGGGGCTCAACAGCGATGGCGTCGGCGCCGATCTCAAATGGTACCGGCCGGGAACCGGCCAGCTGGCGGCACACCTGAGCGTGCAGACCAGCAACCAGCATCCGCAGACCTGGGTGCATACCGGCCTGGCCGACAATGCCACGATCGATCTGGTGGTGCAGTTCCCGAACAACGGCCCGACCTACCATTTCGACGGCATCGACGCCGATCAGGAAGTCATTCTGTATTCCAACGGCTGCATCACGCAGCACTGGTTGCCGGGCAACGGCTGGCCGCTGAATCCGCCGAGCGGCTGCGGCAACTGAGTGAGCGCTGGCGGCAGGTCATTCCTGCCGCCGCCTCGGGCAGCATCGCGGCGCTCACGCTGTAGTCGAAATGCGCGGCTCAGGCCGTCTCGTGGCTCGACTGCAGCGGCATCGTCTCGTCCGGGAACCGGCGCGAGGCAGCTTCCGGATCGCGCAGCGGATCCCAGTCGCGACAGAACAGCCGCTTCGCCGCGCTCGTGATGCCATTGGCGATGCCGATCGGCAGGCCGAACCAGCGCGCCCACAGGAACACCTTGCGCCGGAACGCCCAGTTGCCCATCGCCTGCTCGGAATAGAAGCGATATCCCCAGCGGCGTTCGAACAGGCGCGAGGATCGTTCGATCAACGGCTGGCTCCAGCGATAGAAGAAGAAGCGCATGTCCGGCAGCTGCATGCGCGTGGCGAGATTGTCGAACATGATCACCGAGGCGGGTTCGACCATCAGCGTCTCGCCGCGGGCGAGCACCTGCAGGGCGATGTCGAGATGTTCGCGCACGACCATCGACGGCAGTTCGATCGCCTTGAAGGTCGCGGCTGAAAACAGCACGCAATGCAGTTCGAAGGATCGCGTCTGCGCCGGTTCGCGCGGAATCCTGTCGAGGTCCGCGCGCCGGTAGTGCTTCTGCTCGATCAGGTATGCACGCCCTTCGACATCGACCACGCGCAGCTCGCCGGTGTACAGGTGATTGCGCAGCAGGCCGCCGCGGTCGAGTCCCTCGCGCTCCAGGATCAGCGGCGACACGACCGCGGCGCCCGCGGCCGATGCGCGCAGCAGCGGTTCCAGCCAGCCGGGCGTGACGCGCGAATCGTTGTCGAGCAGCACGACCGTCGGCGTCGCGACATCGGCCTGCACCGCGCGCAGCGCATCCATCGGAATGATGCGGCCGAGTTCGACGATGCGGCAGTCGGGCTTGCCGGCGAGCAGCGCACGCACCGGATCGAGCAGCCCGGCCGGATAGCCGAGATCGAGGATCCACAACGCGAACGGCTGCGGCGTGCACGCGAACAGCTGTTCGATCGATTCCGCCAGGCCGGAGTAGCGATCGCGCGGACTCACGATGATCGTCGTCACGGGATTCACGGGCGTCCTCCTCGGCTGGACTCGTCAGATCGGCTGGCGTGCGACGGCGTTCATCTGCACTATTCCACAAATACCCATCGCTACGGCGCAGCCGCCTCGACCCGGGGCGCCGGCGCGCGCCGCATGTTGCTGATGTGATTGGGCGGCGCCGGCAGATGGAAATCGCGGAACGCATTCGGGTTTCCGCCGTTGCCGGCCTCGGCCGCCTTGATGATGTTGTACATCTCGCGCGCGCTCACGTAGTGCAGCACGTGGCGGCTGCCGTCGTTGTAGGCGCGTTCCAGATAGGCATGCATCGCGTCCATCTCCTGGCCGAGCAAGGTGTCCATGTCCGCTTCCAGCGTGCCGTGCGTGTGGATCTTCACGAACACCCATTCCGGCCGCCCCTCGACATGGATGCCCGCTTTCACCCATGCGTCCACGCGCTGCGGACTCGGCGGGCACACACGCCGGATGTCGGCGTTCTCGATGCGCGGGATCAGACCGAAACGGCGCTCGCGCCAGTTGAGGCCGAGCGGTCCCTGCACGATCATCAAGTCGCCGCTGGCAGCACCGGACACTTTCACGTTGACGCCGCTGTCGTGCGATTTCGGCCGTGCCGGATCGTCGGTCGCGTAGTAGATCGAATTGATCGTGCGCGTCTGCGTCTCGCTCGGCGCCGACGGCAAGGTGTAGTCGGCATAGCAGCCGAGTTCGCGCAGCAGGATCAATTCGTTGTTGAGCCCGCACCAGCGTCCGTCGGCGCGCGAATTGTCCAGGCTCCAGTTGCCGTGGATGAAACCGAAGCGCAGCTGGCCGGTGGCCGGGTCGCGCGACAGCGCGCCGTGCCGCTGGTGCAGCGTTTCGCAGAACCCGGCAATCGTCTTGCGGAAGTTCGCTTCGTTGTCGTTGTCGTGATGCAGGTGGATTTCGATCTCGCCGTAGCCGTCGCTGCACAGCGCCGCGATCTTCTGCAGATGCTCCTCGAGATATTCCTCTTCGGGATAGAAGAACGAGTGCTGCGGGGCACAGCCGTCGGCATCGCGGTGCTGGCTGGCGATCGCGCGGTAGTCGCGGCACCAGCGGTCCACGCGCCAGCGCTGGCGCTCGAGGTCGACGCCGCCGCCCATCGGTTCGAAATGGTCGACGAAGCAGAACATCACATGCACCGGCGCGGTCACCGCCGGCCGTGCACGCAGGGACTGGCGCAGGTAGTTGCCGATCCAGTTCTGCATGTTGCGCGAACGGATGCCGCGCCAGATCACGATCGCCGCGAGCGCAATGCCCGCGATCACCACGATCAGTGCTGTTGCCAATGGATTGCTCACGAGTCGAATAGTCCCATCGAGAAGGCGAAGGCGGTCGACGAAGTTGCGCTCGGGCGGGCGATGGCTGCGCTGTCGCGCGCTACGAGGCGGCCAGCCTCTCGCTCTGTGCTGCCGGTGGAAGCAGCGACAACAACTGCTCGGCATTGTTGCGCCATTGCCGCTCACGCACAATGTAAGCGCGCGCCGCCTGCCCGACCGCCGCCTGCTGCTGCCGCTGCGTCGACAGTTCCAGCACGCGCTCGACGCAGGCGCTGGTATTGCCCCGCGGGAACAGCCAGCCGGTGCTGCCATCGTCGATCACTTCGGCGATCGGCGAATAATCCGGCGCCACCACGGCCACGCCCATCGCCATGAACTCGAACAGCTTCATCGGCGAGCCGTATTCGTTCGAATTCGGCAGCACCGCGTAGTCCATGCAGGCGATCCAGTCCGGAATCTGCGCATGGTCGACACGGCCGGGCAGCAGCACGCGGTCGCCAAGCCCGCGCGCGGCGACCATCGCCTGCACCGCGGTGAGGTCGCTGCCGCCGCCGACCAGCATCAGGGTGATGTGCGGCGCCGAGGCCAGGCGGTCGGCGATGCCGGCGACGAAGTCGGCCACGCCATGCCAGTGCACGAATGCGCCGACATAGCCGCACACGACCTGTTCGCCCAGGCCGCGCGCGGCGCGCAGGCGCGCACGATCGAAGCGCGACGGATCGAAGCGGCGCACATCGGCCGCGTTCGGCGATACCACCGAGCGGGCGATGCCGTCGTAGGCGCGTTCGGCCACGTCGCGGAAATAGCTCGAAATGAACACCAGCCCCGTGCATCTGCGCAGGCACCAGCGCTCGATGCGCCGTGCCGTCTTCTTGAGAAACAGCGGGCGCACGCGCGGCACCAGGGCCGAGTCGTTGATCTCCAGGATCACCGGAATGCCGTGCCGCCGCGCCTGCCACACGGTCGCCCAGAGGAACATCGAATAGCGCTCGTAGATCAGGTCCGGGCGGTTCTTGCGCAGCACGCTGCCGATGCGGAACCAGGTGACGAGGTTGTAGCCGATCTCGAGGAACTCGAACAGGACGCCGGGCGTGCGCGAGACGAGCTTCGCCAGCAGGCCCTTGCGCGGCTGCCCTGCCGCTGCGTTCGGCTCGACTTCCGGATCGGCGCCGGGAAACGACAGCACGCTGACCTCGTGCCCGAGCTCGCGCAGGCCGCCGACGATGCCGCGGATATGCACGCCTTCCACTTCACGCCCGCGCGTGCGGTGGTGATAGAGAATCTTCATGCGGCCTTGCCCGACACGGCGGCCTTGGCCGGCAGCGCATCCATGGCGAAACCCTGCGCGCGCCATTCGGGCAGCAGGATTTCGAGCAGTTCCAGGGTGTGCTCGCTGTCGTCGTGCATCAGGATCACGTCGCCCGCACGCGGCGGCTTCTGCCGCAGCAGCTCGGCCGCTTCCGGCGTCGGCCGGCGCTGGTAGTCGAGGCTGTCGAAGGACCAGTAGGCGATGTTGCGCCCGTGCAGCGCGAAATTCAGCATCAGCGGCACTGGCAGCACCCCGCACGGCGGGCGGAATGGATGCTGCGCGACCCCGTCGAAGCCGGCGAGGACGCGATCGGTCTGCGCCACTTCTTCCAGCTGCGCCGACAACGGCAGCTGCTCGAACGCCGGATGGCTGTAGGAATGGTTGCCGATCATATGGCCTTCGGCAACGATGCGGCGCACCAGCTCCGGATACTGCTCGGCGCGCGCACCGACCAGGAAAAAACTCGCCCGCGCGCCATTGGCCGCGAGCAGGTCGAGCACTTTCGGCGTGTAGTGCGGGTGCGGGCCGTCGTCGAAGCTCAGGTAGAGCGTGCTGCCGGCGCTCGGTCCATGGATGAGGAACAGGCGGGCCGGCAGCCATCGCAGAAAACGCAGTTTGCGGGGTCGTGGATTCACGGGGGCGGGCCGGCTGTCGTGGGGGTGACGCGGGAAGCCACGTCGCGCAGGATGGATTCGAGCTTGCGGATATTATCGTCCCATCGGAAGCCGCGGGCATGCGCGACGATCGCGGCCGTATCCCAAGGATGCGCCAGCACCGTGACCAGCGCCTGACCGATCGCCGCGATCGCCTGCGCTGGAACCAGCAGGCCGGCGTAATCGGGCAGGATCTCCGGAATGCCGCCGACCCGCGTCGCCACGACCGGAATGCCGCAGGCCATCGCTTCCAGCACCACGTTCGGCACGCCTTCGTTGTGGCTCGGCAGGCACAGCGCGTCGGCGCTGCAGAACCAGCCCGGCAGGTCGGCGTGCGCGACCGCGCCGGCAAGCTGCACCTGCGCGGCGATCTTCAGTTCCGCCGCGCGCTTCAGCAGGGCGGTGCGGGCCGGCCCCTCGCCGACGAACACCAGGCGCGCACCCGGCCGTTCGGCCAGCAGGGCCGGAAAGGCTTCGAGCAGATCGAGGCAGCCCTTGGTCTCCTTCAGGTTGCCGACATACAGCAGGATCGGATCGTGCGCCGGCAGATTCAGCCGCTCGCGCGCGGCCGCCCGCGGCGCCGGCGTGAAGCGCACGGTATCCACGCCGTTGTAGACGGTATGCGTCCTGGCGCGATCGACGCCGAGTTCGACCGCCTTGTCCGCCAGCGCCTGGCTGACCGCGACCACGGCCTCGGCGCCTCGCAGCGCGCGCGCGATCTGGCCGCGGCGCAGCGGATGGCTGGCCTGCATATTGAGATCGCTGCCGTGCACTTTCACCGCGTACGGCAGCTTCAGCCAGCGCGCCAGCCGCGAAACCGCGACGGCATCAGGATAGGCCCAGCTGACCAGCACGCAGTCGTAGTGCGCCTTGCGCAGGCGCAGCCCGCGCTGCAGCAGCAGCGACACCAGCCAGCACACCGCATGCAGCGAGCGGCCGAAACGCGGCGGATAGAAGAAGGTGAAATAGTCCATGCGCAGATTGCGCAGCGCCGGATCGCCGCGGCGGCCGCGCCAGCGGTCGCGGAAATCGACCGCGACCAGCACGTCGACGTCGTGATCGGCACCGAGCCGTTCGAACTGCTGGCGATTGAACGAGGCCCGCCGCGGATCCCACGGACTCGGAAACAGGTTCGTCAGGATCAATATCTGGAGGCGCGTGCCGTCGCTCATCGATACACCTGCAGGCGTTCGATGCGCGCGCACGCGCGCCGCCGCGATGCCGCCGTGGTGATGATGCGGCCGCGCGTGCGCATGGCTCAACCCGGCCGCGGGCCGGTGTACAGGGCGTCGTAGCGGGCCGCCATGCGATGCACGGTGCCCTGTTCGACGACCCAGGCGCGGCCGTTGCGTCCCATCGCTTCGGCGCGCTCGGGTGCGGCCAGCAGGTCGATCATCGCCGCCGCCATCGCATCGGCATCGCGCGCGGGCACGATGCGCCCGTTGACCTGGTCGTGCACGATCTCCGCATTGCCGCCGACATCGGTCGTCACGATCGGCAGGCCCGATGCGCAGGCTTCCAGCAGCGCGATCGAATAGCCCTCCGAAATCGACGACATGGCGTACAGATGCAGACCCTGCAGCAGTTGCGCGACGTCGCCGCGATCGCCGAGGAAGCGTACGCGCGCGGCCACGCCCATTTCGCTGGCGGCGTCGATCAGCTTCTGCCGCTCGCCGCCATCGCCGATCAGCAGCAGCACGGTGTCGTCGAAACGCGCGGCCACCTGTGCGAACGCGCGCAGCAGGGTGACCAGGTCCTTGGCCCAGTTCAGGCGCCCGACCGATCCGATCAGGCGCGTGCCGGGCGGCAGTTCGAGGTGGTCGGTAAGCGCACGCCGCGCCTCGCGCGTGGTCGGCGCGAAGCGGTCGATGTGGATTCCGTTCGGCACGACGACGAGCTTGTCCGGCGGCAGCATGCGCCGCGCGATGATGTCCTCGCGCGCCTTCTCGCAGACGGTCACGACCACGTCGGTCCACGGCATGCAGCGCCGATAGAACCACTCGCGCCGGCTCGATGCGCGCAGCGCGCCCATGCCGTGGCGGGTGTTGATGACCCGCCTGAGCGGAAGTCCGAGTCCTGCGAGCACGGCGTGGTAGTGCGGAATCATATTGTGCGTATGAAGCACTTCGGTGCCGTGCTGGCGCAGGAATCGGCGCAGGCGGATCAGGCAGCGCAGGTCCGCGCCGGTCTGCTTGTCGCAACTCTCCACCGCGATGCCGTGCGCGTCGAGCTCCTCGGCCAGCGAGCCCTTGTCGAACAGGCAGATGATCTGGCACTCGTGTCCCGCGCGCTTCTGCTCCACGGCCAGGTTGATGACCACGCGCTCCAGACCGCCGCGATTCAGGTTTTCTACGAAATGAGTGATCTTCACTGAGGTTCCGTTCCCACCGCATCGGCGATTTCGCAGACGGTGACGCGAAGCTTGCCGCTCGGCATCAGCGCGATGCGCTCGACGAAATGAAAGTGCAGGTCGACGCTGTCGCCGAGCACCTTGCCGATTTCCCGGCGCATGTAGTCCAGCGACGATTCGTCGAACGCAGGTCCGCGGACCACGCTGATGTCGAGCGTTTCCCAGGTGCGCTGGACCACCTGGAACTGCTGCACGCCGGCGACGTCCTTCAGCATGTGCGGGAAGAACTCGCCCGGCAGCAGGCGCCCGTCGCGCGTGCGGATCGCATCCAGCCTGCGGCCTTCGACGCGCTTGAGCAGCGGCAGGCCGCGTCCGCATGGGCAGGCCTGCGTCGTCGGCGTCGCCAGGTCGCCGTTGACGTAGCGGATGAACGGCATGCCTTCGTTGTGCAGGTCGGTGATGATGATGTCGGCGGCGCCGGCGACGCCATCGACACTGCGACCGCTGCCGGTCTCCACCAGCAGATGGTCGGCATTGATATGCAGTCCGTTGCGCTGTTCGCACTCCGAGGCGATCAGCATGAATTCCCTGCAGCCGTAGGTGTTGTAGACCGGACAGCCGAACGCGCGCTGGACGATCTCGCGCTGCGCCTCGTGCAGCGCCTCGGCGCCGCACAGGATCGCCTCGGGCCGGAACACCGTCCGCCGGGTATCGAGCATCCATTGCGCCAGCCGCACCAGCGGTCCGACATAGGCGACCATGATCTGCGGCCGATAGGCATCGATCGCGTCGGCGTACCCGCCGATGTTGGCCGCGGTCATGCGGAACGAATCGAGCATGCGGCGGCCGAACGCGGCGTGGTACAGGCGGTCCTTGATCTGCTTGACGCGCGGCGGCGTGCCGACCGAACCGCCCCACAGATACAGCGTGCGCCGGCCCATGCGCGCGCCGGCCCAGGCATAGCCGCGCCACATCACGGCGGTGCGCCGTTCGTTGCTCTCGCGCGTGTAGCCGAAGCGCAGCGGCTCGCCGGTGGAACCGCCGGTCGCCTTGTACAGCAGGCGCCCGCGCCAGGACGGCGCGATCAGCTCGTCGAAGTTCTCGCGGATGTCCTTCTTGGTCAGGATCGGCAGGCGCGCGTAGTCGTCGAGCGTGCGGATATCGGCAGGCGTGGCGCCGACTTCGGTCCAGCGCCGGCGATAGTAGGGGACCTCGCGGTAGCAATGCTCGAGCAGGCGTTTCAGCTTGCTCCACTGCAACGCCAGCACCTGCTCGCGGTCGAGCCACTGGTTGGCTTCGTACTCGGCCAGGTAATGCAGGGTCTTGCGCCGCTGCAGGACACTCTCGTAGAGCGGGAACAGCGCATGCCGGAAAAGTTTTTCGTAGGCCGCACTCACGACTCGGCCCTCCTCGCCCGTGCGCTCGCCCAACCGAGCAGGTTGCCGATCGCGCGCGGGCGGCCGCGCGCGATCTTGTCGTGCAGACCCTTGAGATAGTCGAGGTCGGCGCGGCTCCAGCAGCCGAGGCAGACCGTCAGCAGCGCATACGCGCTGCACAGCAGCGGACCGCCGATCGCCAGCGCGAGCAGCGGCGGCGACACGTCGCGCAGCGGCACCACCAGCAGCCCGGAGAGCGCACCCGCGAGCACGATGCGCCCGAGCCGGCCATACGGCATGCGCGCACCGCTGACGCGAAGGCCGAGGCCCATGTTCGTCACGAACCAGACGAGCGAGACGAGGATGTAGGCGATCATCGCGCCGTTCAGTCCGTAGTGGCCGATGAGGACGGTATCGAGGCTGAACTTCAGCACGCCGCAGAGGATGTAGACGTAAAGCATGCTGTGCTGATGATCGGCGCTGACCAGCAGGCTGGTGGCCGCCTGCGAGATCGATCCCAGCCCGCCGCCGAGCAGGCAGATGGCGAACACCGGTGCCGCGGCGATGTACGCGTTGCCGTAGAGCAGGCGGATGGTCGGCGAGGCGAACACGATACCGAACGCGATCAGCGGAATCGCCAGCAGCGCGAGGTAGGCGGTCGATGCGGAAAAGCGGCGCACGGCCACTTCCTTGCCCTGGCTGAGGGCGCTCGCCATCATCGGCAGCAGCACCGCGGCGAACACGCCCGGCACCAGCAGCGAAGCGCCGCCCGCGAGCTGGTAGGCCACCTTGAACTGGCCGGCCGCGGCGACATTTCCGTAGAACGTCAGGAAGGCCACCTCCATCTCGCTCGCCATCAGGAAACCGACGGTGACCATCACGGCGACGATGCGGATGTGCCGATGCAGCCGGCGCAGCAGTTCGGGCGGCAGCGTCGCAGCGGCCGTCGTGGCCGGCATCATGCGGGCCACCTGGCGGCGCGAGATGAGATAGAACACCGCGCTCGATATCGCGTAGATCAGCAGGAATCCTTCCACCGGCGCATCGACCCACCAGGCGATGACGACCATCGCCAGGTTCAGCGGCGTCGCGACGGCCGCTATCGTGGCTGTCGCGCGGAAATTCTCGAAGCCCTTGGCGACGTTGACGTTGAACATGTACGGCGCGCGCAGGCTCACCGCGATCACCAGCAGCGCGAACAGCCCGAGGTGGTTGAGGCCCGGCGCGAGACGCTCGCCGCCGAAGGTGAGCACGCACGCACCGATCAGCGCGACCGCGAACAGGAAATACAGCTGCAGCCGGCGCAGATGCTTCAGCATCGGCGTGATCAGATCCTCGCGCCCGGCGCCGCGCAGTTCGGCGACGAACTTGGTGACGGCGGTCGCACTGCCCGAATTGGTCGCGGTCACGCCGATGCCGACCATCCACACGACCAGGCTGTAGGTGCCGAAATGCGCAGGTCCCAGGTGCCTGGCGACGATGATCGACACCAGCATGCCGAGGAAGTACTCGGTATAGATGCCGACCGAGGAGAACAGCGTATTGCGCATGGTTTGCGAGCGTGCGTTCACAGGAGAATCCTGACCAGGATGTAGAGTGCGACGACGCTGCCGGCTGCGATCATCGGCCAGCGCATGAGCTGGCCGTTCAAGCTGAAAACGGGCAATGAGGGAAAACGCTGGCGCGCGGAGGCGTACTCCCCGACCACCAGCGCGCTGAGCAGATACAGCAGGATCACGTAGCTTCTGCTGAGGAAGAACGCCGCGACATAGAAGCCGCACTGCGAGATGAACAGGGTCGAGGCGAGTTCCTGTTCGAGCTTCCACGCACCCGCGGTCTGGTCGTCGCCCGGCGCCGGCTGATGCCGCAGGATCGCCGTCATCATCATGAAGCCGTAGCCGACGAAGGCGAGCCACACGGTGAAGCCGAAGAACCCCATCTCCGCCAGCACGAGCACGAACGAATTGTGCGCGGTGAGATAATTGTGTTCGGTGAAGTTGCCTGAGCCGACGCCGAAGAACGGCTGCGCCATGAACATCTGGATGCCTTCGTACCAGGCATCGATGCGGCCGGCAGCCGACGATTCGGACGCATCCATGTCCTGCATGCGCGAGGGCAGCATGTTGATCGCGGCGAAACCGAGCCCGCCGAGCACGATCGCCGCGGTGCGTCCGAAACGGCGCCAGATGTAGATGCCTACGATCGCCGCCACCGCGAGCAGCGCGCCGCGTGACGCGGTGAGGTAGACGCCGTACATCAGCGTTGCCGCCGCGGCCAGCCAGAGCAGGCGCAGCAGTCCGAGCCAGCCGCCGCGCGAACTCAGGTAGAACGCCATCGGTATCACCGCGACGAACAGCAGCCCGAGATCGTTCGGATCGCTGAAGATGCCGACGTACTGGATGCGGCCGTCTTCCACCAGCGGCATCCCGGTCCATCCGACGCCCAGCTCGGCCTGCTCGATTCCGTGCACGGCGAGGATTGTCGAACACAATACGAACGCCGCCATGACAATCAAAATGCGCCGCGGCGTGTTGACCGCGTTCGCCATCACCACGAACGAAGCGACCACCGGGCCGAAATGGGTCAGCTGTTCGATCGCGCCGCCCCACCAGCCGTTGGTGCCCTGCGACACCATCATGACGAAGAGGAACGCGCAGATCAGGATGTACTGCGGCGCCTGGAAATTCTTCTTCGACAGCAGCCAGCCGAGCAGCGCGAGAAACAGCGTGACCGGCAGCAGCGGAAGATTGAGATCCACTACTTCCGGATATTCCTGCGGGCGCACCAGCACCAGCACCAGGTAGACGAGAATGAACAGGAACATGCAGGTCCTAGGCGATCCGCAGGTGCGTCGGGTGGGCGAAGAATTCCGGCCACACCAGGACTGCGCTGAACCAGGCAAGGTTCATTTCGCGTTCGACGGGCAGCCGGTTCAGCGCATACATCGCCTGCAGCGGCAGCCGGTTGGTGCCGGCGATGTAGGTGCACGCGACCTTGTAGCCGGCCGCCTTCACCGCCGCGATGACCTCCGCGTTGTAGGCGTTCGCGCCGCCGACCGGATACGAAATGGATGCGGCCGGCCGCTTCAGCTGCTGCTCCAGCATGCGCTTGGATTCGAACACTTCTTCGTGCAGGTCCGCCGCAGGCAGTTTCGCCAGCATGCGATGACTGACGCCATGGGAACCGATCTCCATGCCGGCCGCACTCATCTGCGCCAGCTCCGCCCAGGTCATCGGACGGCAGTCCGCATGCGGCGTACGCGGCAGCGACCACTCGCGCTCCAGCCGCGCGATGATCGCGCCCTGCTGCGCGTCGTCGAGCCATTTCAGCTGATCGAGCAGGTCGGCCGCCAGTTCCCGCCGCTGCTCGAGCGCGGCCGGAATCGCGTGGCGAAAATTCACTTCCGGCAGATCCACCGCGTCCGCATGGGTGACGCACAGCATGTGCACCAGCCAGTCGTAGGCATACGGCAGCCCGCCGTCGATGTGCCGGGTCGAAACGAAGAACGTCGCCGGCATGTCGAGTTCGCGCAGGATCGGAAACGCGACGCGGTAGTTGTCGTCGTAGCCGTCGTCGAACGTCACGATCACCGCATTCGGCGGCACCGGACGTCCCGCCGCCAGCAGGTCGGACAGCTCGTCGAAACGCAGCGGATGAAAGCGGCGCTTGACCAGGCGCATCTGCTCGCGGAACTGCCCGGCCGACGCGCTGATCAGCGAAAGATCGAACGTGAACGCGGCTTCGTCGGGCAGATCGAGCACGCGATGGTAGGTGAGGATGCGTACTTCGCTGCGCAGGAACGTGCGCAGCCATTGCATCGCCGGCAACACGCCAGCGGCATAGGACAGGCGCGCAAAACGCTCGCGTTTGCCGGCGCGATGCGGATAGGCAAGATCAGCGGCGGCCGGCGTCACCACAGGTGCAGCCTCGGGTTGCGTACATAGGCGATCAGGGCCTGCGCTGCGAACAGGTTGAGATAGCCGAACGCCATCACGAGCCGCATGGGCGAGGCCCGCATCATCGCCGGCGCGCGCTGGCCGAGCACGAACAGCACGGCGAACAGCACGGCACCTGCGGCGCACAGCGCATAGAAGGCATGCCGGTGCGCCAGCATCAGGCTGGCAAATGCGACCAGCAGCAGCAGCCAGGGCGCCAGCAGGCGCAGCAGCTTGTGACAGACGAAGCGGAACCAGACCGGGTTCTGCGCCGGGTCGACCAGCCAGGGCGCGAGCTGGACCAGCTGCAGGTTGCCGGCCAGCGTGCGGATCTTGCGCAGGCGTTCGCGTTCGGGCGCCTGCGACGGCTGGTCCCAGGCGACCGCGTCGGCATCGAACAGCACACGTTTGCCCTGGCGCACGACATTCATCGGTATCAGCACATCGTCGAGCACCGTGCCCTCGGGAACCGGCTGGAACAGGGACTTCCGCAATGCATATAGCGCGCCACTGACGCCGATCGCCGAGCCCGAATCGCTCTCGGCCTGGCGGATCAGTTTCTCGTAGCGCCAGTACGCGTCGACGCCGCGGGCGAATCCCGATTCGGCGCCCTCGAAACGCAATTCGCCGCCGACGGCGCCCACCGAGTCGTCGGAGAAACGGACTGTGAGTGCGCGAACGACATTCGCGTCGAGGCGCTGCCGCACATCGGTGAACACGAGGATTTCGCCGCTGGCCGCCGCGACCGCATCGTTCAGGCACGCCGCCTTGCCGCGACGCGCGGAGAATTCGAGCACCTTGATGCGGGCGGGCGCACGGGCGCGAGCGATTGCGGCGCTGGCGTCGCTGCAGCCGTCGCAGGCGACGACCACGTCGAGGCGATCGGCCGGGTAGTCGAGCGCGAGCAGGTTGTCGAGCTTGGCCGGCAGCAGGTCGGCGCCGTTGTGGACGGCCATGACGATGCTCACCGAGGGCGTCTGCGGTGCGGTCCGTGCGGCTCGCGGCCGCAACCGGGCCAGCAGCGCCATCTCGACCGGGTAGCCGAAATAGGTCTGCACGAGCAGCAACGCGCTGATCCAGAACAGGAGTTCCACGGCTACCCGGCCCTGCCTGCGTCGGCGGCCGCGCGCGGCGCCGAAGCCCGCCTGCAGCAACCGGCCCGCACCGGTTCGGCAACCTGCACGCCGCGGCGCAGCGGACCATCGGCCGCCCCGTTCGGCCCTCCTGTCTCCCTGTCGTCGATCACGCGCCACCCCTTGCGACACTCTTCAAGACAATCTGACGCAAATTTGAAACTATCATGAGGGATTCGGCAGCCGACGGTCGGCGCCGTCGTCGCTTCGATCACCTGCAATCCGCGCGAGCGTGCATGAGCCGCATCCATATAGTCGCACGAGACAACGGCGCGGGACTTTCGCAGGATATCGGCATCCTGGCACGGGCGCTCGACGAAGCCGGTGCCGACGTCAGCATCAGCGCCATCGGCGACAGCCGTGCGCGCAACATGGTGCGCAACGTCAGGCTGCGCACCTCCCTGCTGCGGCAGCGCTGGAAAGAAGGGGCCGTGCGAGGCCGCTTCGATGTGAACCTCGTGCTGCAGCACGTGCCCGCCAAATACCTGGAGCTGGCGCGCAGGAACGCGCTGATTCCCAATCCCGAATGGTTTCCGCGGGAATACCAGCGCCACCTGCCGGCAATCGACAGCGTCCTGGCGAAGACACATCACGCCGAAGCGATTTTCCGCAACCTCGGCTGCCACACCGAGTTCGTCAATTTTACCAGCGCCGACCGCCGGGTCGCCGACCTGCCGCGCGAACTCACCTTCCTGCACGTGGCCGGGCGCAGCGGCCTCAAGGGCACGCAACCGCTGGTCGACCTGTGGCAGCGTCGGCCGCACTGGCCGCTGCTGACCGTGGTGCAGCGGGAAAAACTGCGCCTGGCCGATGCGCCGCGCCACAATCTGCACTTCGTTACGCGCTATCTGCATGACGAGGAGCTACGCGAACTGCAGAACCGCAACACCTTCCATCTGTGCCCGTCGGAGACGGAAGGCTTCGGGCACTATCTGGTGGAAGGGCTCGGCGTGGGCGCCATCGTCCTCGCCACCGACGCGCCGCCGATGAACGAGATCGTGACCGCGGAGCGCGGAATCCTGGTGCCCTACCACAGTGCCGGCACGCAGGATCTGGCGACCACGTATCAGGTCGACCAGGATGCGCTCGAAGTGGGCGTCGAGCGCATGCTCGCGCTCGATGCGGGCGAACGCGCGACGCTGCGCGAGAACGCGCGCGCCTGGTACGAAAGTAACGACGGCGATTTCCGCCGCCGCCTCGCTGCCGCCGTGGAACGGCTCGCTGCGAGCTGACCGCGGCGTACCGCAAGGCACGTTCCGCAAGGCCGGCGGCAGGCGCCGCCTGCATGCGTGGGGCAGCCGCCTACTCATCCTCGTCGATCGCGGTCAGGTGCAGGTCGAGCGCAGCGCCGGAGGGCGGCGCTTCGCGCCACTTGCCATAGATCGGGCGCCGCCCGCGTTCGACGAAACGCGCGGCGAGCCAGCCGCGCACGCGCGCAGCCGGGCCGGCGTACTGGAACGACACGGCCGAATAACCTTCCTTGCGCGCCGTGCGCAGCATCGCTGCGACCATCGCCGTGGCGATGCCCTCGGCCGAGTCGATCGACCAGAAGTCGCTGATCTGCAGCATCGACCCGCTGGCCTGGCAGGCGAACCAGGCCAGCAGCGGACCGCCCAGCGATTCGCTCAGCATCAGGTAGCGGAACGACACCAGCGCCTCGTCGAAGCGCCAGCGCAGCAGCGCCGCGTCGCGCACGGCGAGCAGGTCGCCGCCGTGCTGCGAACGGTTCCAGAGTTCGTCCATGCGCGGGTCGACCCGGTCGCTCCATTGCGCCACGAGCGGCGCTTCGGCGCGGCCACGCCAGGCATCGACGAGACGGTCGGCGCTGTCGAGCAGCCAGCCGAGCGGGCGCGCCGCCAGCGCGGACATTTTCCGCTGCAGATACGAGGCATAGCGAAGCACGCGCACGTAGCGCACGATGTCGCCGAGCTTGGAATAGCCGCAGCGCCTGACCGCCGCCTCTGCCTTGCGATTGGGAAACCCGTACAGCAGGTCGAAGCGCTCGATGCCCGATTCGAGCACGCTACGCTGCAGCAGCAGCGCCGGACCGAGCGAGCGATGCTGCGGCGCGACCGCCATGTCGACCAGCACGCCGGCGCGAATCTCGCGGCCTTGCCACAGCATGCGCCGGCGACCGATCGCGGCGACGCCTGCCCACGATTCGCTCGGCTCGTGGCGCAGCAGCTTCAGCATCGGCGCGCCCAGCGGGCAGCGCCGGTAGAACCAGTCGTACTTGCGCGCGAGCTCGCCCTCCTGGCCGAGATTGCCGCGCCAGATCGCCACCACGGCATCGCCGTCGCCGGCCGGGTCGCCGTCGTGCACGCGATAGGCGGGCAGCGCTTGCGCGGCCGGCTCGCTCATGCCGGCGCATTCCCGGCGTCGGCATCGTCGATCAGCACCGGACGCAGATGCAGCGGACGCGTGGTCCGGCGCTTCTTGCGGATGTCGTCGTAGACGGCCTCGGCCTGCTGCACGTCCATGCCGAGCACGCGCGCCAGCTCGGCCGCCGGCACCTCGTGATTGAGCGCCCACAAGGCCAGGTCCATCGAGCGATACGGCAGCGCGAAATAGAACTCGTCCTGACCCTGCTCCAGGTTGTAGGTATCGGTCGTCGGCTGCGCGGCGCAGATGGATTCGGGCAGGCCGAGATGGCGCGCCATGCCGTAGACCTGCGCCTTGTACAGATGCGCGATCGGTTTGACGTCGGCCGAACCGTCGCCGTTCTTGACGAAGAACCCCTGGTCGTACTCGAGCAGGTTCGGCGTGCCGACCACCGCGTAGTTGAGGCGGTCGGCGTGGAAATATTCCAGCGTCTTGCGGATGCGCTGCTTGAAACTGGTCGCCGCGACAATCGTGAGGTATTCGACCAGGCCGAGTTCGCATTCGTGCATGGCACCGTCCGGCGACTGCGCGACCAGCTTGAAGCGATTGATCTGGCCCTGCCGGCCGCCGGTGATCGCCAGCTTCATCTTCCAGTCGTCGGCGTAGTCGGGCAGCACCCGGCGCACCGCGGCATCGCGCTGCGCGTAGCAGCCGATCGCGGCGAGCGTCGGCGCGATGTCGAACGCTTCCACTCTTACACCCAGGTGATCCGCCAGCGCCTGCGCGCGCAGGGCGCTGTCCGCGGCGGAATCGCGTTCGGGCAGGATCAGGCAGAAGACGCGTTCGCGCCCGAGTGCGCGCACCGCCAGCGCGGCGCAGACCGAACTGTCGATGCCGCCG
>DASWPR010000059.1:0-6228 GCA_036398455.1 Dokdonella sp. | reverse complement strand
GTCGGCGACAACCAGCATGCGGCGTTTGCTCTGGATGGCGTCGGCGAGCAGGGCGGCGGCGTCTTCGCAACCCTTGAGCGCGACGGGCGGTACGAGCCGCGCGAGGCCGGTTTCGATTTCGTCGGGCATGCACACGCCGCGCGCCGCGTAGAGGCGCGCGAGCACCGGATGCAGACCGTGGCGGGTGAGGATTTCGGCGTCGACGGGGGACGCGGCGCGCGTAACGATTCGGGTAATGCGGAAAGGCCGTGGTTCATTCGTTGCATTCGTTGGGTCATTCAGTCATTCATTCGATGAAGAGCGAAGCGAACACCCGCCGCCGCCAGAATTTGCGCAGGTCGCCGCGCGTGACCGCGAGCGTGACCGAGCCGGTGTCGCCGCACAAGGTGAGGCCGAGTTCGTCGAGCTGACCCGATTGCAGCGCGGCGAGCGCCGGTTCGAACCAGTCCGTCTGCAAGGCGGCGAAGGCGTCGTTCCAGCGCGCCCAGTCCTGCTCGATGTACGGCGCGGAGAACGGATCGAGTTCGACCAGCGTGGTGCCCGTGCTGGTCTTCGGGTTGTCGTTGGCGTCGCCCGGAAGCGACGGCAGCGCATTGAACGAGGCCGGTGGCGAGGCGACCGGCACGCCGGCGGTGATTGCGAGGCCACGCGTTGCCGCCGCGTCGGAGAACACCCGTGCAAACGGACTGTGCACCGGTTGCGCCGCGCCCTGCGCGTGAAACCAGATCGAGTTGACGGCCGGCAGGCCGCGCGCTTCGCGCGCTTCATTGACCGGATGCTCGAACCACGCCATCTGTACTTCATTCTGCAGTTTCATCCAGGCGCGCGAACGCTCGCCGGAATGCGCCTCGTGCGGCAGCCAGATTTCGATGTTGCGCCCGCTCGCGCGCAATGGCGACGCGCCGGCCAGCGTGCCGAACCCTTCGCCCGACAGATACCAGCGCACCGGACGCGGCGCTTCGATGCGCACGCCGAGTTCCTCGATCAGCGGCCGCGCCACGGCGAGCAGCGCGCTGGCTTCTTCGTCGGACAGGTCGAGCGAGGCCGGATCGATCAGCACCAGATGGTCGTGCGCAATGCGCACATGCACTGGCTGCACGCAGGCCCATGTCGCGGTGCCGGGTTCGCCGCCGTCGGCGCGCAGCATGTACGGCGCGAGCGGCGCTTCGTCGGCGGCCGCGGCGCCGCCCGGCAGCGCGCCGAACTGGCGTGCCACCCAGCGCTCGTGCGGCAGCGTGCGCTGAAAGTCTTCGCCGATCACGCGTTCCACCAGCGTCGCGCGCGCGATCAGCCGGTCGAGGGCGGGACTGCGGATGTCGTGAAGGGCGGTGGCAGCGTCCGCTGCGGCGGGCAGCGCGAAGGGCAGGAGAAGATGGAGGCGGTTGGCGAGCATGATGCTGCGCATTGTAGGGCAAAGAGTGCGAGTATTCCGTCCATCAGCTCCCGCTCGATGAACCGCGGCGGCGGGCCACCCGTTCGCCGTCGTCCGGAGCCTGGAGCAAAGCCGCGCGCGGCG
Organism: Dokdonella sp.; assembly: GCA_036398455.1. Lineage (GTDB taxonomy): Bacteria > Pseudomonadota > Gammaproteobacteria > Xanthomonadales > Rhodanobacteraceae > Dokdonella_A. The sequence continues at coordinate 4,712 of DASWPR010000059.1, read as the reverse complement.
GCACCGCGCATAGGACGATGGAGACCGTCATGTCGCGTGAACTCAAAACCGAGCAGGAACTGCTGGCACTGGTCGTCAAGGCGCTCGATGCGAACCCGGCCACGGCCGGCTGGATTCCGACCGGCTTCCACGAGACCGTGGAGGACGAGAGCGGCTGCAACTGGGACATCACCCATCTGCACCGCGACCGCAAGGACGCCGACGTCCGCGACGCCGCCAGCAGCGCCGCGGCGGGCATCATCAACGAGCTGCGCGAGCGGTACAACCTGCAGTAGATAAAGCCGGGCTGGATTTTGCGCCGGGCACCCGGCGCGGCGTCGGCGTCCGCGTGGCTGCCGCCTTTCCAGTCCAGGGGAAGTAGTCAGCGTCGCCACCGCCTTTCCATCCCGGCGCAGCAGGAGTCGGCTTGGTTGCCGCCTTTCCACTCCGGCGCAGCAGTAGTCGGCTTGGCCGCCGCCTTTCCACTCCGGCGCCGCAGCCGGCCTGACCGGACCCGGCCGCCCTTCCTGTCCGGGGCGCGCCGCCCCGTCTTTACGCGAGCGGGCGGCATTGTATGGCAAACTTCGCGCTTGATCGGCGGTGCCGGCGAACGTGGCAACGGCGGGAGCCGTCTGCCGGACCGCCGCGGACCGGCATGGCGCGCGCATTGCTACGACGTGGCGCGCCGCACCGGAACCATCCGCTGCGCAACGACACCAATGAACACGACGCTCGGGCCGCACGGCAGGCGCTTCACGCCTTCGTGCGCGGCACAAAAGCCGAAGACACGCAGAAAAGGATTCGCTTGAAATTTCCCTACGAATGGCAGATTGGCTGGCGCTACACCCGCGCCGGCAAACGCACGACCGGTAACGGCTTCATTTCCTTCATTGCGCTCGTGTCGATGTCGGGCATCGCGCTCGGCGTCGCGGCGCTGATCGTCGTGTTGTCCGTGATGAACGGTTTTCAGAAAGAGGTGCGTGACCGGATGCTGTCGGTGCTCGCGCACGTGGAGATCTTCTCGCCCACCGGATCGATGCCCAACTGGCAACTGACCGCCCAGGAAGCCCGCCAGAACAAGGAAGTGATCGGCGCGGCGCCGTATGTGGAAGCGCAGGCGCTGCTCACGCGCCAGGACGCGGTGAGCGGAGTGGCGCTGCGCGGCGTCGAGCCTTCGCTCGAGCCGCAGGTGTCCGATATCGGCAAGGAGATGAAAGGCGGCAGTCTGAACGCACTGGTGCCGGGCGATTTCGGCATCGTGCTCGGCGCCGATCTCGCCACCAATCTCGGCGTGACCGTCAACGACAAGATCACGCTGGTCGCGCCGGAAGGCACGATCACGCCGGCCGGCATGCTGCCCCGGCTGAAGCAGTTCACGGTGGTGGGCATCTTCGAGTCGGGGCATTACGAATACGACAGCACGCTCGCGCTGATCAACATCAAGGACGCGCAGGCGCTGTTCAGGCTGCCCGCGCCCACCGGCGTGCGGCTGCGCCTGACCGACATGCAGCGCGCGCCGGAGGTCGCGCATCAGCTCGCGCGCAGCCTGTCGGGCGATTTATACATTCGCGACTGGACCCAGCAGAACAAGACCTGGTTCTCGGCGGTGCAGATCGAAAAGCGCATGATGTTCATCATTCTCACGCTGATCATCGCGGTGGCGGCATTCAATCTGGTGTCGTCGCTCGTCATGACGGTGACCAACAAGCAGGCCGATATCGCGATTCTGCGCACGCTCGGCGCGCAGCCCGGATCGATCATGAAGATCTTCGTGGTGCAGGGCGTGACGATCGGCTTTATCGGCACGGCCACCGGCGTCGCGCTCGGTTGCCTGATCGCGTGGAGCATTCCGTGGCTCGTGCCGATGATCGAGCATCTGCTCGGCGTGCAGTTCCTGCCGCCGTCGGTGTATTTCATCAGCGAACTGCCGTCCGAGCTGATTCCGGCCGACGTCGCGCGAATCGGCATCATCGCGTTCCTGATGTCGGCGCTGGCCACCCTGTACCCGAGCTGGCGTGGTGCGAAAGTCCGTCCCGCGGAGGCACTGCGCTATGAATGACCGTTCCGCCAACCTATCCATGCCTTCTGCCGACACCGTGCCGCATCCCTATGTGCTGGAAGCGACCGGCATTTCCAAGTCGTTCGTGCAGGGCGGTCTGAATGTGACGGTGCTCAACAACGCGCAACTGAGCGTGCGGCGCGGCGAGAAGCTGGCGATCGTCGGCGCGTCGGGCTCCGGCAAGAGCACGCTGCTGCACGTGCTCGGCGGCCTCGACGATCCGAGCGCCGGGCAGGTCTCGGTCATGGGCAAGCCGTTCACCAGACTCTCCGAGCGCGAACGCAACGACCTGCGTAATCGCGCGCTGGGCTTCGTCTATCAGTTCCACCACCTGCTGCCGGAGTTTTCCGCGCTCGATAACGTCGCGATGCCGCTGCGGATTCGCCGCATGTCGACCGAAGCCGCGCGCCGCGAAGCGCTCGCGGTGCTGGAGCGCGTCGGCATGGGGCACCGCGCGAAGCATCGTCCGGGCGAGCTCTCGGGCGGCGAGCGCCAGCGTGTCGCGATTGCGCGCGCGTTGGTGACGAAGCCCGCCTGCGTGCTGGCCGACGAACCGACCGGCAATCTCGACGGCGGCACGGCGGACACCGTGTTCAACCTGATGCTCGAACTGTCGCAAACGCTCGAAACGAGCTTCGTGATCGTCACGCACGATCCGGAACTGGCGGGGCGTTGCGACCGCATCATGCGGCTGCGCGACGGCGTGCTGCACGAAGAGCCGCCGGTGCCGGTCTGATTGCCGGACACCCTGCGCTGATGCTGCGCCGCTAGCGAGGCACGTCATGTGGATCGATACGCACTGTCATCTCGATGCTTCGGAATTCGACGCCGACCGCGCGCAAGTCGCGGCGGCGGCGCACCGCGCGGGCGTGGGGCGGATCGTGATTCCGGCGATCGGCCGCGAGAACTTCGCCGCCGTGCGCGAACTGGCGCACCGGGTCGACGGCGGCGCGTATGCGCTCGGCATCCATCCGCTGTTCACGCCGGCGGCGCAGGAGAGCGATCTGGCGGTGTTGCGCATGGAAATCGAGGCGAATCTCGACGATCCGCGGTTCGTCGGCATCGGCGAAATCGGGCTCGATTATTTCGTCGACGGTCTCGACGACGCGCGCCAGCAATTCTTCTACAACGCTCAGCTGGAATTCGCGCGCGAATTCGATCTGCCGGTGATCTGCCATGTGCGCAAATCGCAGGACCAGGTGATCAAGGGACTGCGGCGCCACCAGATTCATCGTGGTATCGCGCATGCATTCAACGGCAGTTTTCAGCAGGCTCAGGCGTATATCGACCAGGGCATGCATCTCGGATTCGGCGGCAATCTGACGTTCGAGCGGGCGCGGCAGATCCGCCGTCTTGCCGAACAGTTGCCGTTCGACGCGCTGGTCGTCGAGACCGATGCGCCGGACATCGCGCCTGCATGGATTTACAGGCAGCGCAATTCGCCGGAGCAGATTCCGGCGATCGGCGCGGGCCTCGCGGAACTGCGCGGCATGGCCGCCGAAGAAGCCGCCCTAGGCACAACGGCTAACGCGCTCGCCGCGCTGCCGCGGCTCGCACTTTCCTCTGCATAATCGAACCCGGAAGGTCTGAGTGGTTCGCGCCGGGCGACATTCACGCTTGGCGGGCTCGCTGACGCCTGTGCTCAAGCGCTGCTGCGCCCGGCATTTGCTGGCGGAGGGCGGATGCGGGCATGGTGGTGCGGATTTGCGTTGGGGGTGGTCTGGCTGCAGCGGCAAGCGGTGTTGCCGGATTGGGTCGGGCTGTGCGGGCTGGTGTTTGCTGCGTGCGTTGCGGTTGTCGTAGCGGTTTGGGGGTTGGGCGACGGCGGGAGTGCGTGCGCTGTTGAGCGGCATGCGGCGGTTGGTGGGAATACGGCTACGGCTACGGGCGCGGCTGCGGCTGCAACTAGAGCTGGAACTGGAACTGGAACTGGAACTGGAACTGCGGCGACAGTTGCGCCCACGGCAAAGGCCACCCCTACGCCGACACATCGCGCGCACGCGCTCGCGGCTCTCACTTCGCTAATACGCCGTGTCCGCTTCGGCCCGCGCATGCGCTCATTCGTCGGCTGGAGCGCGGTGTGGTGTGCGGCGTCGTGCACGGGCTTCGGCTACGCAGCCCTGCGCGCGGACATGCGCCTCGCGGTGAGCTTGCCCACCGCATGGGAAGGCCGCGATATCGAGGTTGTCGGCAGTATCAAAGGCCTGCCGTCACGCGATGAAAACGGCGCACGCTTTCTATTCGGCGTCGACCCGGCCGACGCGCCAATGGCCGCTTTCCCGCGCGTGATCCAACTGGCGTGGATCGCCGAAGATGCGCCGCCGCCGATCCTCGAACCCGGCGCGCGCTGGCGGTTGACCGTGCGGCTGAAACGTCCGCATGGCAATGCCAATTTCGGCGTGCGCGATGCCGAGGCGAATCTGCTCGCGCGCAACGTGCGGGCCACCGGCTATGTGAGTGCGCCGGCTCACGCCGTGCGATTGCGCGGCGATGCGCGCGGTGTCGGCGTGACCGTGGACCGCTGGCGCGCCGCGCTGCGCGCACGCATCGACGCGGTGCTCGGCGATGCGCCGCACCGCGGAATCGTCGTGGCACTGGCGATCGGCGCGCAGGACGAAGTGAGCGCAGCGGACTGGCTGCTGATGCGCGGCACGGGTACGAGTCATCTGGTGGC
>DASWPR010000058.1:0-5235 GCA_036398455.1 Dokdonella sp. | reverse complement strand
AGTACGCGCTGCTGAGCTCGATGGTGAACCTGCCAGGCAAGATTCTCGGTTTCTTTGCCGGCGGTATCGCGGCGGCGGCCGGCTATCGGAACTACTTCATCATTACCGTGCTGGCGCTGGTCCCGGCGGCGATCCTGCTGGCTTTCTTGTGGCCGCGCATGCGTGCGCAGGAACGCGCCGAGGCCGCGGGCTCGGCGGAGACTTCCGCGTAGCGGTGGCTGCCGGCGCGCGCGAAGGCTCGTCTCGGCGCGGTGTGCGCGCCTACGTTCCCGGAAAAGCGTCGTGAATCGCGCCGAGCAACCGCGGCCCGCGTGCGCCGGTGACGCTCGGGATATTGGCCGCCGCGCCGCGCAGCCGCGCACGTGCGAGCCAGGCGAAGCCGGCCGCCTCGACGTAGTCCGGGTCGAGGCCGAGTGACGCGGTGGTGTCGAGCCGGATTCCACCGAACTCTTGGCGCAGAACGTCCATCAAGGCTGCGTTGTGCACGCCACCGCCGCAGGCGAACACTTCGCGAGTGCCGGGCGCATACCGGCGAACGGCATCGACGACGCTGCGGGCGCTGAGCGCGAGCAGTGTCGCCTGCACGTCCACCGGCTCGATGCCTGCCGGCAGGTGCGCATCGAGCCAGTCGAGATTGAAATCTTCGCGGCCGGTGCTCTTTGGCGGCGCCATGTGTAAATAGGAATCCTGCAGCCAGCGCGCGAGCAGGCTTCCATCGACGCGGCCACGACGCGCCCATGCGCCATTGTCGTCGCGCGGGGTGCCGAGGTGGCGCTGCGCCCAGGCATCGAGCAGGCAATTGGCGGGGCCGGTATCGAAGCCGATGACGTCGCTGCCGGGTGCGAGCACGGTCAGGTTCGCGATGCCGCCGAGATTGAGGACCGCGCGCGCCATCGAAGCGTCGGCGAACAGCGCCGCATGCAGCGCTGGCAGCAGTGGTGCGCCCTGGCCGCCGGCGGCCACATCGGCGCGGCGGAAGTCGGCGACGGTGCGAATGCGCGTGCGCTCCGCGATCGTTGCCGGATCGCCGATCTGCAGCGTGAACGGGTGCGCGCCACCGACACGATGACGCACGGTCTGGCCATGCGAGCCGATTGCGGCGACGTCGGCTCCGGCGATGCCGCACTCGCGCAGCAACGCATTCGCCGCCGCAGCGAAGCATTCGCCGATTTCGATGTCCAGACGGCCGTAGTCGTCGAGGGGAATCGACGCGCTCGCCGTCGCAAGCGCGAGCACGCGGGCGCGCAGCGTTTCGGGATACGGCGTCGTCTGTGCGGCGAGAACCTGCATCGGCGGGTCGAAGCGGACCAGCGCCGCATCAATGCCATCGGCGCTGGTGCCGGAAATCAGGCCGAGATACAGCGACGGCGCGGTCGCCATGCCGCAGGACTCAGTTGCCGGCGCGCGCCAGCTTGATGTCGTCGACGGTCTTCAGCTTCGCCAGCATCGGCGCGATCTTCTGCCGGAACTGCGCCAGCTGCGTCGGCGGCAGCGGTTCGGCTGCCGGCAGCGTCACGGTCAGCGGATCGCGATGCTCGCCGTTGACGCGGAATTCGTAGTGCAGGTGCGGACCGGTCGCAAGGCCGGTCATCCCGACGTAGCCGATCATCTGGCCCTGGCTGACCTTCTGTCCGACCTGCACGCCGGCGAAGCGCGACATGTGCCCGTAGGCCGTGCTGATCTGGCTGTTGTGCTGGATCGTGACGAAGTTGCCGTAGCCGGAACTCCAGCCGCGGAACGTGATACGGCCATCGCCGGCCGCGCGGATCGGCGTGCCGGTCGGTGCCGCGTAGTCGACGCCCTTGTGCGCCCTCATGTAGCCGAGGATCGGATGCATGCGGCCGACCGAGAAGGTGGAGGAGATGCGCGTGAACTCGACCGGCGTGCGCAGGAACGACTTGCGCAGCGGGCGTCCGGCCTCGTTGTAGAACATCGTCTCGCCGTCGGCGTTGGTGTAGCGCACGGCGGTATAGCGCTTGCCCTGGTTGATGAAGGTCGCGGCGATGATGTCGCCGTCGCGCAGATGCTCGCCTTCGCGGTACACCTCGTCGTAGATCACGCTGAAGCTGTCGCCCTCGCGCAGATCCTGTGCGAAGTCGATGTCGTAGCCGAACGCATTCGCCAGCTTCAGTACCATCGCGTCGCTGAGGCCGGCCTGCTCGCCGGCGTAGAACAGCGAACGCGTGACCACGCCATGTGCGACCTCGGTGCGGCGCTCGACCGCGCGGTCCTCGGTGGTCTCGCTGACGCCGTCGGCGCCGAAGCGCAGCACGACGCGGGTCGCATCGCCGCGCTCGAAGCGCATCGCGCTGAGCGTGCCGTCCTGGTCGAGCGCGAACGCGAATTCCTGGCCAGGGCGGATATGCCGGAGGGCAGAGGCGTCGCCTTGCGAATCGAGCGCGCGCTGCAGGTCGTTCGGGCCGAGTCCCTGCTCGCGGAAGATATCCGACAAGGATTGGCCCGCGCGCACGCTGACCACGTGCCAGTCCGGCTGCGCGTCGATGCCGTAGGCGCCGATCGTGGGATCGGCCTCGGCACCGGGCGGCAGCTGCGGCAGGTCGAGCGCCACGGTCGTGTAGGGTGTCGGCGCCGGATCGTGGCGCGTCGCATTGGCCCAGGTCGGGATCACGATGCCGACCAGGGCGGTGAGCAGCAGGGCGACGCCGCCGAGAATCCAGTGTTCGGCGCGCCAGTTGATCGGTGACGCGGCGACGTTCTGCACGAAGGTCCAGCTCGACCAGCGCGAGTAGAAATGGAAGTGCTTGCGCTGGGTGTGACGCCGGATCGCGAGACGACGAGCCTTGTGGCGGACGGGTTTCAGGTCGTTGCGGAGGTCGGTCACAGGTCGCGTTCCGGTCAATAGCGCGGTACCATAAATGCGATGCGCAGGCGCGTCAATCCCAATCGGGACAAGGGTTTGCGAGCAATCTTTCAATAACAAATTATTAACCGCAACGCCCGTTTTGACGCGGCCGCGCACACCGGAATTCGAGCAGTTCCGCGACCGTGCAACGTACGCCCGATGCCATGCGCGCGGCTGCAAGGAGCGATATGAGCGACATCCGCGACGCACTCGACCTGATCGGCCGCGGTGCCGACGAAATCATCAAGCCCGAGGAACTCGCCGCCCGGCTGCAGCTGGGCCGGCCGCTGCGCATCAAGGCGGGCTTCGATCCGACGGCGCCGGATCTGCACCTCGGCCATACCGTATTGCTGAACAAGATGCGCCAGTTCCAGGACCTCGGCCATCAGGTGATCTTCCTGATCGGCGACTTCACCGGAATGATCGGCGACCCGACCGGCAAGAACGTCACGCGCAAGCCGCTGACGCGCGAAGATGTCGAGGCGAATGCGCAGACCTATGCGGAACAGGTCTTCAAGGTGCTCGACCGCGAGCGCACCGAGGTGCGCTTCAACTCCGAATGGTTCGGCCGCATGAGCGCGGCGGACATGATCCGCCTGGCCGCCCGGCATACGGTTGCGCGGATGCTCGAGCGCGACGACTTCGCCAAGCGCTATGCCGCGCAGCAGTCGATCGCGATTCACGAATTCCTCTATCCGCTCGTGCAGGGATACGATTCCGTCGCGCTGCGCTGCGATGTGGAGCTCGGCGGTACCGATCAGAAATTCAATCTGCTGGTCGGGCGGCAGTCACAGGAGGAGGCCGGGCAGCCGGCGCAGATCGTATTGACCATGCCGTTGCTCGAAGGGCTCGATGGCGTTGCCAAGATGTCCAAGTCGCTCGGCAACTACATCGGCATCAACGAGCCGGCGATCGATATCGTCAACAAGACGATGAAGATCGGCGACGACCTCATGTGGCGCTGGTACGAACTGCTCAGTCTGGAGCGCTCGTCGGCGCAGATCGCCACCTTGAAGCACGACGTTGCCGCGGGGCACCTGCACCCGCGCGATGCCAAGACCGCGCTCGCGCGCGAGCTGGCGGCGCGTTTCCACGGCGCCGCCGAAGCCGGGCGGGCGCTCGCGCAATGGACGGCGCTGGTGCGCGAGCAGCGCGTCGACGTCGATCTGGCGCTGCTCGACGTGACGGTGCCTGCCGAAGGAATCCGGGTGGCGCCGCTGTTCGTCGCCGCGAAACTGGCGGCGAGCAATTCGGAAGTCACGCGCAAGATCGCCGAGCGCGCCGTGCGCATCGATGGCGATGTGATCGAGGATCGCGAACGCGCGTGGCCGGCCGGCGGAGAGCACCTGCTGCAGATCGGCAAGCGCGCTTTCGCTCGTGTGCGCCTGGTCGGCGGCTGACCCGCTTTTCCACGTGCCCGGCGCCGCGCATGGCCGCCGCGGCGCGCTGCGGCGCCGTCGCAGCGATATTCGCAAAAAAAATCGCACAAAGGGCTTGACGAAATCTCGTTTGAGGTTAGGATGCGCCCCCCTTCGATGGCTCGGCGAAACGCCGGTTCGACGAAGGAAAGTCCGGTTCCGCCGGCACCCGAAAAAAAGTTTCAAAAGGGTGTTGACGAATTCCAGATTGCAGTTAAGATGCGCGCCCCTTCGATGACACGGCTTCGGCCGACGCCAACGAAGGAGTCCGGTCCCCGACCGAGACGCTTCGAAAAAAGTTTCTTCGAGGTGTTGACGGTCAGGAAAATGGATGTATAGTACGCGGCTCCCTCGGACGAAATGTCCTGGGGCGCGAGGTGAAGAAGACCTCGCAAGCCTTTGATCTTTGACAGTGTGCGCAGGTAACTTGTGTGGGCGCCTTGTGGTGGATGAAAGTCCATCGATACAAAGTGCGTCCTAAGCAAACGTCAAAGCAGCAATGTTTTACGCAAGCTTGGTTCTCACTCAAAAGTTTGACCGAAGGGCTTCGGCCCGGAAGTCTGCAATTTCAACTGAAGAGTTTGATCCTGGCTCAGAGTGAACGCTGGCGGCAGGCCTAACACATGCAAGTCGAGCGGCAGCACGGTAGCAATACTGGTGGCGAGCGGCGGACGGGTGAGGAATACATCGGAATCTGCCTTATTGTGGGGGATAACGTAGGGAAACTTACGCTAATACCGCATAAGACCGTAAGGTGAAAGTGGGGGACCGCAAGGCCTCACGCGATAAGATGAGCCGATGTCGGATTAGCTAGTTGGTGAGGTAATGGCTCACCAAGGCGACGATCCGTAGCTGGTCTGAGAGGATGATCAGCCACACTGGAACTGAGACACGGTCCAGACTCCTACGGGAGGCAGCAGTGGGGAATATTGGACAATGGGCGCAAGCCTGATC
>DASWPR010000057.1:0-4545 GCA_036398455.1 Dokdonella sp. | reverse complement strand
CATCGTGCTGCTGCTGACCCACTCGCTGCGCGACCGCATCCGCATCGGCCTGCTCGCGGCAGCGCTCGCGGGAGGTCATACCGTGGTTATCGCGCTGGCGTGGAAAGGGGTCGTGCCATTGCCGCCGTTGCAGCCAGTGATATTCTTCGCCCTGCACCTGTCTCTGATGCTGTGCGGCACGCTGTACCGGCTGTGCTGGTTCGAGCCTGCCGACGGCCACGGTGTGCGAGCCACGCAACTGTGCCTGGCGCTGCTCGTGTTCCACTTGTTCATTTTTCCGATCTGCGCGAGCGCGGCCCGCGGTACATTGCAGAACTACCCCGTGTCGGACGCGCTGGGTGTTGCGATGTTCCTGCTGGGCACCACGGTGCTGCGCGTGCAGACGCGGCTGACCGACTGGCTCGGCACGATCAGCTACTCGATCTACCTTTTCCACCTCGGCGTGTACTACCCGTTGTTCTGGTGGCTCATGCAACAGCCCGCAGAGTCGGCGTGGCGCCAGCTGCATCTCGGCGTCTACCTGGCCGTCAATACGGTGCTGGTGGTCGCGCTCGCGAGCGTCGTCTATCGCCTGGTCGAGCGGCCGGGCATCGCTTTCGGCCATCGTCTCGCATCGCGCTGGTCACGAGACGAACGCGCGCCCCGTTTGCAGGCAGCGCCGCTCACCGAATGATCAGTGGCCGCCGGGGCCGGCGCCCACATTGCCGAACGGCGGCCTGGCGAACCAGATCACCGGGATCATCGCCAGGAACATCACCGTGCACAGCAGGAACACATCGTTGACCGCGAGTGTCAGCGCCTGCCGCGTCACGATGTTGTCGATCACCGCCCAGGCCCGCGTGGCCGGCCCGCCGAGCGCGCTGAGGCCATCGACATAGGGACCGACCGCAGCATTCGCCCTGTCGATGTGCTCGGCCAGCACGGCGTGGTGATAGTCGCCGCGGTGCTGCCACAGCGTCACGCTGACCGCGGTGGATACGCTGCCCGCGATCGTGCGGAAGAAGTTCGACAGGCCCGACGCCGAAGCGATCTCGTTCGGCTTGAGTCCGGACAGGATGATCTGGTTGAGCGGTATGAAGAAGCACGGAATGCCGATGCCCATCAGGAAACGCGGCAGCAGGAATTGCGTGAAGCTGGTGTTGTCCGGGAACGAGGCGAACCAGAAGCAGATCGTGCCGAACAGCAGGAACGCGAACGTGACCACCGCGCGCAGCTCAAGCCGCTGCAGGTTGCGGCCGATGATCGGCGACATCAGGAAGGCGAGAATGCCGACCGGCGCCACCGCGAAGCCGGCCCAGGTCGCGGTGTAGTTGATCACCGTCTGCAGCCACAGCGGGAACACCACGTTGGTCGCGAAGAACGCGAAGTAGCCGAACGACAGCGCGATCACGCCGATGCCGAAATTGCGATGGCGGAACAGGCTGAGGTCGACGATCGGATGGCGGTCGGTCAGCTCCCAGGCGACGAAGAACGTCAGGCACACCAGCGCGACGATGCCGAGCGCGGTGATCAGCGGCGAGGAGAACCAGTCCTTGTCGTTGCCGTTGTCGAGCATGAACTGCAGGCAGCCGACGCCGACCACGAGCAGGAACAGGCCGACCTTGTCGATCGGCGCGCGCACGAGCACCGATTCGCGATGGCGCAGCAGCGCCCAGGTGATGACCACGGCGATGATGCCGATCGGCACGTTGATGTAGAAGATCCACGGCCAGGAATAGTTGTCGGTCAGATAGCCGCCGAGGATCGGACCGAAAATCGGCGCGACCACCACCGTCATCGCCCACAGTGCGAGCGCGAGGCCCTTCTTCTCGTTCGGATACGAATTCAGCAGCAGGCTGAGCGACAGCGCCACCATCGGGCCGGAGCCGGCGCCCTGCAGCAGGCGCGCGATGACCAGCATCGGCATGCTGGTGGCGATGCCGCACAGCATCGACATCAGCACGAACAGGATCGCCGACACGCAGAAGCTGCGTACCTCGCCGAACTGCTTGGCGATCCAGCCGGACAAGGGCTGCATGATCGCGCTGGCGAGCGAATAGGAACTGATCGCCCAGGTGCCTTCCTGCGAGCTGACGCCGAGACTGCCGGCAATGTGCGGCACCGCGACGTTGACGATGGTGACGTCGAGCACTTCCATGAACGTCGCGAACGCGATCGCGACGGTGACCAGCGCCAGCGGCGTGCCGTGCAGCGGCGGCAGTGCCGGCTTGCCTTGGGCGGCAGCCATGCGTGCGGCTCCTCAGCGGCCGGCGAGGTTCGCGTTGACGATCGCTTCCGCTTCGGCTTCGGCCTTGGCGAAATCGCGATCGTAGACGTTCGTCTCGGCAACCGGCTTGGTCGCCGGTGCGGTCGCCAGCATCTGGCCGCTGCGATCGTGCGTATCGACCTTGATCGCCGTCGACAGGCCAATGCGCAGCGGATGCTGTTCGAGTTCCTTGTCGTCGAGCGAGATGCGCACGGGCACGCGCTGCACGACCTTGATCCAGTTGCCGGACGCGTTCTGCGGCGGCAGCAGGGCGAAGGCCGAGCCGCTGCCCGCGCCGAGGCCGACGACCTTGCCGGTGTATTCGACGCTGCTGCCGTAGAGATCGCTTTCGATCTTCGCCGGCTGGCCGATGCGCACGTGTGCGAGCTGGCTTTCCTTGAGGTTCGCGTCGACCCACAGGTTGTGCAGCGGAATGATCGTCAGCAGCGGCTGGCCCGCCTTGACGCTGCTGCCGACCTGCACGCTGCGCTGCGCGACATAGCCGCTGACCGGCGCGACGATGCCGTTGCGCTCGGCGTGGATCCACGCTTCGCGGAACGCCGCCTTGGCCTGCAGCACCGAGGCGTTTTCGCCGACATCGGTGCCGTCGACGAGCGCGTGCGAAGCCTCGGCCTGACGCATCGCCAGGTCGAGCGCCGCCTTCGCGGTATCGACCGTTTCGCGCGCATGCGCGACTTCTTCCGGGGCGATCGCCTTGTCGGCGAGCAGCGGCTGGCGGCGCTTGAGGTCCGCCTCGGCGCGTGCAAGATCGAGCTTGCGCGCGGTGATCGCCGCGTCGTATTGCGAGGCCGACGCCGTCTGCTGGCGCACCTGGCGCACCGCGTTCGCCAGCGCACTTTTCGCCTTGGCGAGGTTCACCTGGGAATCGGTCGGATCGAGCTTGACCAGCACCTGGCCGACATCGACACGCTGGGTGTCGTCGGCCAGCACCGCGATCACGGTGCCGTCGATCTGCGAGGACAGCGTGACCTGGTTGCCGTTGACGTAGGCATCGTCGGTGGTCTCGCGCAGCGAGAACACGAACAGGTAGAGCAGGTACCAGCCGATGCCGGCGAGGATGAAGATCAGGGCGATGACGGACAGGATGACACGGCGTTTGCCGTTGCCGGCGCCATTGGAGGGCTGGCCGTTCGACGGCGTGGCCGGGGCGGAAGAATCGCTCATCGTGAGTCGGCTCGTTGTGCGGAATTCGGGGGAGTGGAAGAGGTTGCAGCGGCGCCGGCCGCGCCCTCGGTGGACGCGGTCGGTATGCGGTAGCCGCCGCCGAGCGCCTTGGTCAGCGCGATATCGGTGGAAATCGCCTGCGCCTGCAGGGTGGCCGCGGCGTCGCGCTGCTGCAGCACTTCGGACTCTGCGACCAGCACGCTGCGATCGTCGCCGAGGCCGTGGCGTACGCGTGCCGCGACGGCGTCGTGCAGCTTCTCGGCCGCGACGATCTGTTCGGCGCGTGCCTGCCGGCGCGCATCGATCTGGCGCAAGGTCAGCGCCTGGGTGGAGACATCGCGCGCCGCATCGACCACCGCCGCGTCGTACTGCGAAGCGGCCGACTGCAGCTGTGCCTGCGAGACACCATAGGCGGCATGCAGCTGCGCGCGCTGGAAGAGCGGAAGATGGATGGCCGGTCCGATGCCGAGCGTGCGGCTGTCGAGACTGAACATCTTGTCGAGATCGAGCGTCTGCACGCCGGCCATTGCGCCGAGGCTGATATCCGGATAGAACTCGGCGCGCACCTGGTCGACGCGCTGCAGCGCCGCTTCGATGCGCCAGCGGTTCGCCGCGATGTCGGGGCGGCGTGCGATCAGGTCGAGGCCGACGTTGTCCGGCAATGCCGCTTCGACGTTTGGCAGCGGCTGCGGCTGCAGGGTGGGCAGCTGCGCCGGCGATACGCCGAGCAGCGCTGCCAGCGCGGCGCGGCGAATGTCCGCCGAACCCGCGTAGCCGGCCTGTACTTCGCGCACGGCTGCCACGCGTTCCTCGGCTTCGTGCAGGCTGTCCGGCTGATCCACGCCCTGCGCGACGCGCTTGGCCGACAGATCGCGGTAGCGCGCGAGCGTCTTGCCGTTCTGCTGCGCCAGCGCCAGGCGCGCCTGGTCGGCCTGCCAGCCGAAATAGGTATCGGCGACGGCGGTGGTCAGCACCAGGGCCGCCGCGCTGCGCTCGGCTTCGGCAGCACGCGCTTCGTCGACGGCGGCCTGCACGACTGCGCGCGTCTTGCCCCAGAAATCGAAGTCGTACTGGAACTGCACGTTGAGTTCGCCGAGGTTGTACCAGACCGGGGC
>DASWPR010000056.1:0-6982 GCA_036398455.1 Dokdonella sp. | reverse complement strand
GTACAGCTCGTACGACTCCTACGGCGCGGACGATTTCGTGATTTCCGATTCCACCGGCTGGACCATCGAAGGCTTCAACTTCACCGCATTCCCGACGCAGAACGCGCCGCTGCCGACCACCGCCATCATCAACGTCTATCGCAGCAACGTGAACGTGCCGGGCGACACGGCACTGTGCAGCGCGAGCGGCATCCCGACGACGTACGACCCGGCGAGCATGACGCTCGGCGTGGCCTTGCCCGAAGCCTGCGTGCTGCCGGCCGGACACTACTGGGTGGGTTTCGCGTTCGGCGAAGACGAGAACAGCTCGGCCACCGGCAACTGGGGACAGATCACCTCGCTGCACAACGCGCCGGCCGTCTGGCGCGCGCCGCACGAATCGGACACCGACTGCCACGCCTGGGGCACCTTCAGCGCGTGCGGCTTCGACGAACACGGCGAGCAGGACTTCGCATTCCAGGTGCTCGGCGTGGTCGGCGGCGCCAGCGGCGGCGGCGGCGATGGCGAGTGCGCCGATGGTCAGCCGACCTGCGTGGCGGTCACGCTCGCGCTCGACGACGGCAACGCGGCCACGTGCGGCAGCGCCAGTTCGCTGCAGGTGACGGTCGGCGACCGCGTCAACTACTGCTACACCTTCACCAATGCCTCGGCGCTGACCCTGAACTACCACACGCTGAGCGACGATGTGGCCGGCACGTTCTTCAGCAACCGGCCGGAGGAAGTCGGGCCGGGCTTCACCTACCAGTTCAACCGCGTCGTCACGATCCGCGGGGCGCAATCGCCGACGATCACCTGGCAATCGCGCGACCAGCTGCCCAGCTATGTGGCCGACGCCGCGGCGCCGTACGACTTCGTCGACATCGCCGCCAACGGCACGCCGCTCGGTCTTGGCGACGACGATTCCGCTGCGGTGACGATGCCGTTCTCGTTCTCGCTTTACGGCGTCACCTCCAACCAGCTGTGCATCAACAACAACGGCATCGCGTTCTTCGCGCGCGGCGATACCTGCAGCGGCTATTACGAGACCGCCGGCATTCCGGCCGGCGGACTGCCGCCGTATGCGATCGCACCGCTGTGGGAAGACCTCAGCGGAGGCACCGGCGAGGTCTACTACGCCACCGTCGGCGACGCGCCGAACCGGCGCTTCGTCGTCGAGTGGTACGACCGCTCGCCGCTCGGCGCAGATACCAGTCAGGGTTTCACATTCGAAGCCGTCTTCGACGAAGCCAGCGGCGCGCTCGGCTATCAGTACCAGAACACCGATGTCGGCGACGCGGGCTACGACGGCGGCGCCGCGGCCACCGTCGGCCTGCAGTACGACGCTTTCAACGGCACCGAGTTTTCGCAGAACAGCGCGGCGCTGGCGAGCGCCAGCGCGATCGGCTGGACACTGCAGCCGAGCACGGCGTACACGGCCACGGCGCAGGCGCAGGTGACGGCCACGGCGGCCGTGATCGGCGTCGCGCCGGGTTCGATCGAAGCGAGCGTCGCGGTCGGCGGCAGCGCGACCAGCGCGCTCGCGATCGCCAACACCGGCAACGTCGACCTCGACTGGACCCTCGCCACCGCGCCGGCTGCGACTCACCTCAGCGGCTACTCGCGCTACACCGTGCCGCAGGGCAATCCGTTCGCCGGCCAGTCCGTCGGTCCTGCGCCGCGACGCAAGCCGCACGGCACCGGCGCGCATCCGCAGCTTCCGTTCGGCGGCGCGGCCACGATCGCCTACGCCGAACGGACGGGCGGCACCGGCGGCGACTATGTGCGCTTCGGTCTGTCCAATCCCGCCGCGCCGGCGACGATCGCCACGCTGACGAACGAGGCGCTGTATGGCGGCGATTTCATCGGCAACGACTTCAGCAAGGAATACGTCATCAACGTGTATTCCAGCCAGCTCGAAACGATCGATACCGATACCGGCGCCATCACGGTGATCGGCCCGCTGGCGCTCGACTCCGCCTTCACCTGGTCGGGCCTCAAGTGGGATCCGGTCAGCAACAACCTCTACGCGGTCGCGGTGGACGGCGGCGACTCGCACAGCACGCGTCTGTTCACCCTCGACAGCGCGACCGCCGCAGCGACCTATGTCGCCGACATCTCCGGCGTCGATACCGGCGGCGGCATCATCGTCATCGACATCGCGATCGACCAGGCCGGGCGCATGTACGGCGTGGAAATCGCCGGCGACGATTTCATCGCGATCGACAAGGCCAGCGGCGCGGCGGAAGTCGTCGGCTCGCTCGGTTTCGATGCCGGGTTCGCCGAGGGCCTCGACTTCGACGACTCGACCGGCCTGCTGTATTTCGCCGGCTACGACGTCGGCGCCGACACCGGCAACCTGTACACGATCAACCTCGCCACCGGCCACGCCGACCTGATTGCGCCGACCGGCAACGGCGACGAGTTCGACGCGCTCGCCATCGCCGCCTTCGGCCGCGGCGCCTGCACGACGCCGGGCGACGTGGCCTGGCTCGCGTTCGACCAGAGCGCCGGCGCGACCCTGCCGGGTGGTAGCTCGACCGTCAACGTGACGCTGGATGCGTCGACGCTCGCAGCGGGCGACTACTCGGCGACGATCTGCGTTGCGAGCAACGATCCGCTGCATCCCTCGACTGCCGTGCCGGTCGACCTGCACGTCGGTGCGGGCGATGTGATCTTCGCGGACGGGTTCGACAGCGCGCCGTAACGTCGCCCGGTTCGTGCGTTCGCAGCGGCGCCGGGCAGGTCCGGCGTCGCCGCCGATTGTCGTGGACGTTGTCAGTGCCGTCTTCCCGATCGCGGCGCAGCGCATCGTAAGATGCGCGCATGGACTATCGATTCGGGCCCTGGCGCGTCGCGCCCCAGGCCCGTGAACTATGGCGCGATGGCCACTTGCAGCCGGTCGCGCGCCGCGTGTTCGAATGCCTGGCCTATCTGATCGAGCATCGCGAACGCGCCGTCGGTCGCGATGAGCTCGTTGCCGCGCTGTGGGGTCGCGTCGATGTCGCCGACGTGCTGGTCAGCCAGCTCGTCGCGCGCGCGCGCAAGGCGATCGGCGACGACGCGCAAAGCCAGCGCGCGATCCGCACGATTCCCGGTTTCGGCTACCGCTGGGTAATGCCGCTGGATGCGACGGACATCGGCGAGACACCCATCATGCCTGCCGCACCGACAGCGTCGGGCGCAGTGCCCGTCGAGGAAGAACCGCTTCCAGTGCGCGCCGCCACCGTCGGTGCAGCGCATCGGCAGGTACGGCTGGGATTGTTCGCGCTTGCGCTGTTCGCCTTGACCTTGGCTGCTGCCGGCACCTGGCGCTGGCGCTCGACGCACTCGACCGAGCCGCTGCGCACGGCCTCCGCGAATGCCGTCATCGTGCTGCCGTTCGAGGTCTCCGCTGCGCACGACCCGGGCTGGTTGCGCCTCGGTGGAATGGATCTGATCGGCGAGCGACTGCGTGCCGCCGGGCTTGCGGTGCCGCCGAGCGAGAGCGTGCTGATCGCGCTGCACGCGCAACCGGGCAAGGACGACGACGCTGCCGCGACCGCTGCGGCGGCGGCGCTCGGTGCGCACCTCATCGTGCGCGGCCGCACCGAGCAATCAAGCGATGGCTGGCGCGTCGAACTCGCGGCGACCGACGCGCAAGGCGCGCGGCATACGGTCGTGGCGCTGCGCCCGCTGCCGACCGAAGCCGTGCGCCAGGCCGGCGACCTGCTGCTCGCGGCACTCGGCCATGCCGATGCTGCGGCCGATGCGGCGAGCGAGAACGATGTGCTCGACGAACGTCTGCAGCGTGCGCAGGCGGCGATCCTGGCGAACGAATTCGTGGCCGCGCGCGAGATCCTGGAGCAGGCCGATCCGGCCGATCGCAACGATCCGCGCCTGCGCTACCGCCTCGCGCAGATCGATTTTCATGCCGGCCGTCTGAGCGAGGCGGATGCGGCGTTGCGCGATCTGCTGGCCGATCCGAACCTCCTGCCCGGCGGCTTGCATGCGAGCGCGCTGGTGGCGCGCGGCATGCTGGCGATGCGCCGCGGCGATTGCGCCGACGCCGAATCGTTCTACGCGAAGGGCGCCGACCTGCTCGAGAACGGCGACAAGGCGCTCGATCAAGGCAATGCGCTGGCCGGGCGCGGACTCGCGCGCACCTGCCTGCGCCAGTACGACGCTGCGGCCAACGATCTCGGCCTCGCGCGTACGCGCATGACGAGCGCGGGCGATCGGCTCGGCCTGGCGCGCGTCGACAATTATCTGGGCGTGCTCGACGCCGACCGCAATCGGATGGCCGATGCGCTGGTCGATTTTCGCGACGCCGCAGCCGCCTACGAGCGCTTCGGCGCGATCGATGCGCTGCGCGCGGCGCTCAGCGGCCAGCTGCAGGCGCAGATCGATCTGCTGCAGCACGCCGATGCGCTGGCGACCAGCGAGCGCCTGTGGGTCTTGCGCGACCGCGTGCCGGATATCGGCCAGCGCCTCGCGCTCGACGCCGACCGCGCCCGCGCGCTGCTCGGCGTCGGACATCTGCAGGCCGCTGCGCAGGTGCTCGCCGCGGCCGACGCGGACCTCGCGCAGCCGGCACAGGCGAGCTACGCGCGCGACGTGTATGCCGAGCGCGCGCGTCTGGCCGCGCTGAACGGCGACCACGCAGGCACGATCGCCGCGGCACGCAAGGCGTTGGCCGACTGGCCGCCGCGCTCCGACGATGCGCACCGTGCGTCGATCGAACTGCTGCTGCAGCGCGCCGTGTTCGCCACCTCGTCGCCAGCCAGGGAAGCGATGAAGGAAGACGCCGGCGCGGCGATCGAATCGGCGACGGCCGGCGTCGTGCGCGCTGAAGCGGCGCAGGCGGACAACGATGCGGCGGCGGCCGAACGCCTGTTCAAGCAGTCGCTGGCGACCGCCGAAGCCGAGGGCGTGCCGGCAACGACGGCCCTGGTCGCGATCGCCTATGCCGACTGGCTGCTCGCGCGCGGCCGTGCGCAGGAGGCCGCCGAGGTCGGCGGGCGCGTCGCGCGCTGGGCCGAGCGCGACTTCGACTGCGCGCTGCTGCAGGTCGCCCTGTACCGCGCATTGGGCCGCGACGACCTGCGTGCCGCCTCGCTGCGCCAGGCCGAAGCGCTCGCCGGCGAACGCGCGATTCCCGCCGAGCTGCGTAGCGCGGTCGCCGTCGCACCTATCCGTTAGCCGATCGCCGGGCGCCTGGACGGGCGCGTGATCACGCGCCCGTTTGCGTCGCTGCCAGGCCGTTTCTGCCATCCCGCTAGCGCTTTGCTACCGCCGTGCTACTCCGCGCGAATGCGCCGCATGGCAAGCGCGTACAGAGTCGGTGGCATCCGTCATCCGTCCGTCATGTCCAGCGTGCCGGACGACGGCGGTCATCCCTCCACGCCACCGAGATCGACCCGATGTCCTTCAGACTTGCCGTGTTGCTTCTGTCGTCCGCCGCCCTGGCGCCTGCCGCGATCGCGCAGGCCCACGCCGGCCATCCCGCGCCGCCGCGCCTGCAGCCCGTCACGCTCAGCGGTACCGGATCGTGCTCGCCCGAGGGCCTCTGCCTCGCCGTCACCGTCGCACTGGCCGACCCGGGCAACCCGCAGGCGTGCGGCAGCGAGACCAGCATCGTCGCCGACGTCGGCGATCAGATCTCCTGGTGCTACACGCTGACCAACAACAGCACGCAGACGCTGAGCTGGCAGACGCTGTCCGACAGCCTCAACGGCACGCTGTTCTCCGAGCAGCAGCAGGACATGACGCCGGGGCAGAGCGTGCGCTACGTGAACCTCGCCGTTGCCGGCGCCGTCGTCGACGAGGATGTCAGCGCAACCTGGAGCAGTAGCGCGTCGCGGCCGACCTATACGTTCGACGACACCGTCGCCTACGGCTTCACCGATGCCAGCGACGGCAGCCTGCTCGACCAGAGCGGCGGATTTCCCTCCGGCCGCACCGCGGCGGTGCAGACGCCGTTCCCGATCGATTTCTTCGGCACCGTCACCGATCAGCTCTGCGTCGGTGCGAACGGCGCGATCGAGGTCGGCGCCACGGTCTGCGCGATCCCGTCGACGTTCGCGTTCCCGGCCACGTACTTCGACATGGCGATCGCGCCCGCGTGGAGCAGCTACACCGACAGCGTGGGTTCGATCTACACGAAGACGCTCGGCAGCACGCCCGGCCAGCGCCAGTTCGTCATTGAATGGAAGGATATGCAGCTGGACTTCCCGACGATGCCGGGCTTCACCTTCGAAGTCGTCATCGACGAAGCGAGCGGCACCTACCTGTTCCAGTACCAATCCACCGGCGACGGCTCGGGCGGCTTCGGCGACGCCGGCGGTGACGCCGTGTCCGGTCTGCAGGTCGATACCACGACGGCGCTGCAGTACTCGTATTTCACGCAGACGCTGACGCCGGGCAAGGCGGTACTGTGGACGCCGCAGCAGCCCGATGCGCTGTCGGTCGGCGCGAGCGTGCACGCGGATATCGGCGCAGCCCAACTCGCGCTTCCGATCACCGAACTGGACGCGCAGGCGGCCACCGGCATCCGCATCACGCAACCGCTGGTGATCGGCAACACCGGCAATCGTCCGTTGACGTGGAATGCGGGCGAGTACCCGCCGACCGGCGTGGCGCCGCTGTCGCGCCGCGCGATCGAAGCGCCGGATGCCGATCGCCTGGCTGCGCTCGGCCAGCGGCATCCGCCACAGACCACAACGGCGAACGTGCCGCGCGCGGCGTCGCCACACACGATTCTCGGCACGCTCGGCTTGCCTGCCTACGCGGTGCAGGTGACGCAGGGCGGCATGCTGCAGGACTTCATCCGCTTCGACGTGTTCAACCCGGGCCAGGACCAGGCCACCGTGATCGTGCCGGACCTTGTCTCCTCGAACGTGAACATTTCCGGCGGCGACTTCGTCGACAACGATTTCAGCCGCGAGTGGATGCTCGACTTCTTCAACCTGCTCTACACGTTCGACACGACCACCGGCGAGAAGACCCTGGTCGGCTGGCCGGTGCC
>DASWPR010000055.1:0-2051 GCA_036398455.1 Dokdonella sp. | reverse complement strand
CTCGCGCATCGTCTGAAGCCGCGCCCGCGCAGTCATCGACAAAGGCCCGGTGTAAAGCAGCACGCAAACCGAAGCCGCACTGCCACGCCCCACCCGCCCGCGCAACTGGTGCAATTGCGCAAGCCCGAACCGCTCGGCATGCTCGATCACCATCAAGGACGCGTTCGGCACATCGACGCCCACTTCGATCACCGTAGTCGCCACCAGCAACTGCACCTCGTTGCGCGTAAACGCATCCATTACCGCAGCCTTCTCGGCCGGCACAAGACGCCCATGCACGAGACCGACCTTCAGCTCGGGCAACGCGGCCACCAGCGTCTCATAAGTCTCGACCGCGGTCTGCAACTGCAACGTCTCGCTTTCCTCGATCAACGGACACACCCAGTACACCTGGCGCCCCGTCAATGCGGCCTCGCGCACGCGCCCGATTACCTCTTCGCGGCGCGCGTCGGATACGAGCTTGGTCAGGATCGGCGTGCGCCCGGGCGGCAATTCGTCGATGGTCGAAACGTCGAGGTCGGCGTAATACGTCATCGCGAGCGTGCGCGGAATCGGCGTGGCCGACATCATCAACTGATGCGGCTGGAAGTCGCGCGCGCCGTCGGCGGCGTTCTGCGCCTTGGCGCGCAGCGCAAGCCGTTGCGCCACGCCGAAGCGGTGCTGTTCGTCGACGATCACGAGCCCGAGGCGCGCGAACTCCACCGCGTCCTGAATGATCGCGTGCGTGCCGATCACGAGTTGCGCCGTGCCGAGCGCGGCGGCTTCGATGGCGGCGCGCTTTTCCCGGGTCTTCAGACTGCCGGCCAGCCACGCGACGCTCACGCCGAGCGGCTCCAGCCAGCCGCGCAATTTGCGCGCGTGCTGTTCGGCGAGAATTTCGGTCGGCGCCATGAGCGCGGCCTGATAGCCGGCGTCGATAGCTTGGGCCGCGGCCAGCGCGGCGACGATCGTTTTGCCGCTGCCGACGTCGCCCTGCAGGAGCCGCTGCATCGGATGAGGCTGCGTCAGGTCGAGCGCGATCTCGCCGCCCACGCGCTCCTGCGCCGCCGTCAGCGAAAACGGCAGCGCCTTCAGCAAGCGCGCCACCAGCGCGGATTCGTCGCCGAGCTTGCGGCGCGGCATGGCCGGCGCCGCGCGCGTGCGGCGCTCCTCGTGCGCGCGCTTGAGCGACATCTGCTGCGCGAGCAGTTCCTCGAACTTGATACGCACCCAGGCCGGATGCGTGCCGTCGATCAACGCCGTCTCGTCGGACTGCACACCCGGATGATGCAGCGTGCGCACGGCGTCCATCAGCGAGGGCACGCCGAGCGGCTCCAACCACGTACGCGCGACCGGCTCGGGCAGCAACTCCGGCAGCGAGGTGCGCGACAGCGCGTTGTCGATCGATTTGCGCAGATATGCCTGCGTCACGCCTGCCGTGCTGGGATAGACCGGCGTCAGCGCCTGCGGCAGCGGCGTGTCTTCGTCGACTACGCGCACGGCCGGATGCACCATCTCCATGCCGAAGAAACCGCCGCGCACGTCGCCACGTACCCGCAGCCGCGCGCCGATCGCCATCTGCTTGACCTGCGAGCCGTAGAAATTCAGGAAGCGCAGCACAAGTTCGTCACCGGCGTCGTCGCGCAGTTTCACCAGCAACTGGCGGCGTGGACGATAGGCGATCTCGTTGTCGAACACCACGCCTTCGGTCTGCGCAATGCCGCCGGGTAGCAGATGCCCGATCGGCGTCAGCGAGGTCTCGTCCTCGTAACGCATGGGCAAATGCAGGACCAGATCGATGTCGCGAGTCAGGCCGAGTTTGGCGAGCTTGTCGGCGGTTTTTTCGGCGGGTTTGGCGGCCGGCTTGTCGGTGGACTTCGTTGCGGGCTTCGTTGCGGGCTTCGTTGCGGGCTTCGTTGCTGATTTCGCGGCGGCTTTCGCGGCGGATCTGCCGGCGGGTTTGTCGCCGAATATGTTGTCCGGCTTGTCGGTCGGCTTGTCGGTCGGTTCATCGGCCGGCTTGTCAGCCGGATGGATGCCGGATTTTTCACCTTCACGCGCGGCTTTTTCGC
>DASWPR010000054.1:0-12585 GCA_036398455.1 Dokdonella sp. | reverse complement strand
TGCGCGGTGTTGTCATCGAGGTTGAGCAGGTTGAACGTGCTGCTCTGGTCGAGGCGGATGTCCGCCGCGCCGATCTCGAGTTCGACGCGCGAGTCCTTGTCGGTATAGACCTTGTCGCCGGTGCCCAGCGGACGGTTCAATGAGGCTTCCGCCCACTGGTCGTCGCCGGCCGGCTGGAAACTCACGCTGCCACTGAGGAAACTGACGCGCGCCACGCGATCGGGCGGGTCGTCATCGGCGCGCGCGGCACCCGCGGACAAGCCGACGCCCAGCGCCACTACGGCACACCACGCCCATGGATTGGAACGACGCTTCGTGTACATGAATTGCTCTCCTGGAGCCTACGCCAGCCGCAGTTTCGGTGGGATTCGCTCTCCCCTACGTATCAGCCGTCCGCGCTGGCAGGCTGCGCACACTATCAGTGAAATCCGCTGAATGACGACTTTCCGCACCGCGGGTTTTGTGCGTGCCCGCAAAACCGCTTAGCGCCGATTCAGCGCGCTCCGCCCGGGCCTCCTTTCCGCTTGTCGCCTCGTGCCGGCACCGCTACCCTGTGGCGACCCGCGGGTGTCGTCTAATGGTAAGACAGCAGCTTCCCAAGCTGCGAACGTGGGTTCGATTCCCATCACCCGCTCCAGCCGCGAACGTGCCCTCTGATTCCTCCTCATTGCGGTTTGTCCAGCCGACCCTCGCGACCGCCTGCCCACCGCTCGGCTGGCGCGAGTGGGTGGCGTTGCCGATGTTCGGGATCGTGTCGATCAAGGCCAAGCTGGATACCGGGGCGCGCTCGTCCTCGCTGCACGTCGAGGCGCTGGAGCCGTTCCATCAGGATGGCGTGCAGCATGTGCGCTTTCTGGTGCGGCCGCGCCGGCGCGGCAGCCGGCTGGTCGCCTGCCAGGCGCCCGTCATCGATCGCCGGCCGGTCACCGATTCGGGCGGGCATCGCAGCGAACGCTGGTTCATCGAAGCCGAAGTCGCCGTCGCCGGTACGCATTTCACCACCGCCATCAATTTGACAGACCGCCGCGCGATGCTGTTCCCCCTGCTGCTGGGACGCAGCGCCCTGCATGGACGCTTCAGTGTCGACGCCGGGCTTTCCTATACCTCACCGCGACCGCCGCGTGCCGGCGCGCCGACATGAAGAAGACCATGAAGATTGCCATTCTCTCGCGCAATGCGCGGCTCTACTCGACGGTGCGCCTGGTCGAGGCGGCGCGTGCGCGCGGACACAGCGTGCGCGTGCTCGATCCGCTGCGCTGCTACATGCGCATCGCGGCCGGCCGGTTCGAGATGCACTACAAAGGGCGCGTGCTGCGCGGCATCGACGCGGTGATTCCGCGCATCGGCGCCTCGATCACGTTCTACGGTACCGCCGTCGTGCGCCAGTTCGAGATGATGGGCGTGTACACGCCGAATGGCTCCGACGCGATCCTGCGCGCGCGCGACAAGCTGCGCACGATGCAGCTGCTCGCGCGCGAGGGCATTGATCTGCCGACCACGGTGTTCGGCGACAACCCCGATGACACCGGCGACCTGCTGGCGATGCTCGGCGAGCCGCCGCATGTGATCAAGCTCAACGAAGGCGCGCAGGGGCAGGGCGTTCTGCTCGCGGAAAAGCGCTCGGGCGCCCAGGGCATGATCGAAGCGCTGCGCGGCCTGTATGCGAACTTCCTGGTGCAGGAGTTCGTGCGCGAGGCGAAAGGCGCCGACCTGCGTTGCTTCGTCGTCGGCGGAAAAGTCGTCGCCGCGATGCAGCGGCAGGCGCCGGAAGGGGATTTCCGCGCGAACATCCATCGCGGCGGCAGTGCCAGCGCCGTCGAGCTGACGGCTGCCGAGCGCGAGATCGCCGTGCGCGCGGCGGGACAGATGGATCTTGGGGTCGCCGGCGTCGACCTGCTGCGTTCGCGCCGCGGCCCGCTGGTGCTGGAGGTCAATTCCTCGCCAGGCCTCGAGGGCATCGAGGGTTCCTCCGGCGTCGATGTCGCCGGCGAAGTCATCGACTTCGTCGCCAAAGGGTCCGGCCGCTCCGCGGCGCCGGCCCGGCGCGGACAACGACAGAAGTAGTACGAAGAAAGACGTTGACAACACCCGATGGCCGATCCTAGGATCGGCGTGTCCCCTGCGCCGAAGACGGCTGAAGGGGCCCGGCTTCCAACCTGATGGTGTTGTATGAAGAGCCTGTGTCTTCTGTTGGCGATGATGATCGCCATTCCCGCGGGCGCCGCGGTGGCCAGGGAGAACTACGTCGAGCCGGACAAGAATGCCGACTCGCGCGAAAAGCTCGCCGATGTCGCGGCCAATGTGCGCAAGGAAATGCAACAGGGTGGGCGTTTCCAGTACGTCAATCCACGCGAACGCGATACGGTCAACGCCAAGTTTTCCGAGATGGATGCGTTGTTCGGGCGGTCGGGTTCCGTAGCCCAGATGAACGACGATCAGAAGACCCGGCTGTTCAACGCCCAGGAAGTCATCAATTCGATACTCACCGATCGCGACAGCGATCGGCTGATCTGCAAGAACGAGCCGATTATGGGTTCTCACGTGCGCTCGAAAACCTGCCGTACCTACGGGGACGAACAGGCACGCAACTCGGTGTCGGCCAAGGATATGCTGGATCGGGAAGCGGTGGTTTGCAAACACAATGGACCCTTTTGCCCGAACGTTCGGTAGATTTCGTCGACAGGGCCGCTGCTGCGGAAGAGGTTTGATTTCAGCCGGACCCTTCGACGAAGTAACCTTCGAGGATGTTCGTGTTGCCGGATTGCCTGCCCGAACATCGGTCGCGGCGGCCCAGGAGTTGTATCGAGTGATTCTCAAAATCGTTGTTCTACGAGGAAAAATTTCCATGAAGACTGGTTTGCTTGTTGCGGCGCTCATCTTCTCGTTCTGCGCCTCCTCTGCGTTTGCCAAAGACGAGGCGGAGCCGGCGGTCAACGCCAACACCAAGGCGTCGTTCGAAACGGTCTCTACCTGGGTTCGCAAGCAGATGGAAGCCGGCGGGCGCTATTCGGAGATCAATGCAGGCGAGCGCAGCAAGGTCGATTCCAAGCTCGACGAAATGGGTCGGATGTTCGACAAGAACGGCGACGTCGCGCACATGAGCGATGACGACAAGACCCGCATGTTCAATACGCAGCAGGAAATCAACGCGATCCTGAACAAGCGCGACGGCGAGCGGCTGATCTGCAAGAGCGAACGACCGGTCGGCTCGAATATTCCGGTCAAGACCTGCAATACCGCTTCTCAGATTGCCGCGCGCCGCCAGAACGATACGCAGGACTTCCGGCACCGGCAGGACGTTCAGGCTCAGCAGCGAGGCGGCAATTAAGCGGCGAACAGGGTTCGCTGCGGGCGTCCGGCGCGACTATGATGGCGCTCTGACGAACGGCGGCGTACCCAAAGAGGTGCAAGCGTGACCAAACCCGAAAGTCTTCCCAAGCCGACGGATGCCGAACTCGGCATCCTCAATTACCTGTGGGACCGCGGCGAGAGCACGGTCCGCGACGTGCATGAGGCGCTCTATCGCGAGGAAGGCGCCGGTTATACGACGGCGCTGAAACTGCTGCAGATCATGCACGCCAAGGGTCTGGTCCTGCGCGACGATTCCGAACGCGCCCATGTATTCCGCCCGGCGGTCAGCAAGGAGCGCACGCAGAAACGGTTCCTGCTCGACATGGTGCAGCGGGTGTTCGATGGGTCGCCGTCGCAGCTGGTGCTGCAGGCGCTCGGCGGCAGACCGAAGGCGACGCGTGAGGAAGTCGAGGAGATCCGCGCGCTGCTCGACAAGCTCGACGGAAGCAAGACATGAACGCCGCGTTCGCCGAATGGCTGCCCTGGATCCAGGCGCTCGGGTGGACGCTGCTGCATTTCATCTGGCAGGGTCTGGTCATCTGCGCGGCGTTCGCGGCCGCGCGCGCCCTGATCCCTCGCACGCACTGCACGGCGCGCTACGCGGCCGGCCTGGTCGGGTTGGCGGCGCTGACCTGCTGGCCGATCGCCACGTTCCTGGCGATGCGTCCCTGGAGCCTCGGCGGCGCCGATGCGGCGATCTCCTTCGTCGAGTCCAGCGCCAGCGCGGCGACTATTGCCGACGTCGCCGGAACGCAGTTCTCGAGTCTGATCGACGCGACGATGCCCTGGCTGGTGCTGCTGTGGGCTGGCGGCGTGCTCGCCATGGGCGGTCGGATCGTCTGGCAATGGCGTGCGCTGATGCGCCTGACCCAGAGCTGGGCGGAGTCGAGCGTCGAACTCGATGCGGCCCTGCTTTCCCTGAAGAAGCGCTTTGCGATCCTGCAGCGCGTGCGCGTGCTCGTTTCGGAGCGTGTCGACACGCCGATGCTGGTGGGCTGGCTGAGGCCCGTCGTGCTGCTGCCCGCAGCGGTGGTACTCGGATTTCCGCGCCAGCAGATCGAGCTGATCGTCGCGCACGAGCTGTGCCATCTTCGCCGCTACGACCATCTGGTGAATTTCGCCCAGGTGCTGGTGGAGACCCTTTTCTTCTATCACCCGGTGGTGCACTGGATTTCGCGCGAGGTGCGCAATGAGCGCGAACTCTGCTGCGACAAGCTGGTGCTCGGTTCCGAAGTAGGCGCGCCCCGCGACTACGCGCACGCCCTGGCGGCGCTGGAAGACCTGCGCCAGGCTTCGGGTGCGTTGGCACTGGCTGCCAACGGCGGCGAACTGCTCGAGCGGGTTCGCCGCATCGTCGGCATGCCGGCTTCGCGCCTGACGATGGACGCACAAGGTCCCGGGCGCTGGCTGCTCCTCGTGGGCGTGCTCGGTATCACGTTGCTGACCGCCTTGCGCATCGAGCGCGCCGGTGACGAGTTCGCCATGGGAGCCCGCCTGCCCGTCGACTGGCTGCAACCGCCGCCCGCGTTGACGCTGGCTGCGGCGACGCTGGCCTTCAGTCCGCCACGGCTGCGACCGGCAGCGGTTGCGCCGCCGCCGGCCAAGGAACAGCCGGTCGCAACCGTCCCGCGAGTTCTCCCCGCGGCGCCGCTCGCCGCAGCCGCGCTCAGCGCGGCCGCCGGCAACAACGACGTGCGCGATCGTCGCATCGAGGGCGCAGCGGTCGCCGCCAGCGCTGCACCCGCCTCTGTCACGGCCAGAACGAATGAGTCCCCGTCACCCGCGGCAGCCAGCCCGCTGCTGGCGAACAATCCGATCGAGCCGTCTGCGTCGGCGCCGAAACCCGTATCGGTGCCGGCTCCGGTCGAACCGGCAAGGCCGATAGCGATTCGCACGGTCACGCCGACATTCCCGGGCACCTCGCGGCAGACGGTCTACATCAACGCCAGTTTCAGCATCGCCGCCGATGGCTCGGTGCGCGATGTCCAGGTCGTCGGCGCCGACGCCGATACCTCGTTCGGGCGCGTCGCAGCGCGCGCGCTGCGACAGTGGCGGTTCGATCCGGCGACGCTCGCGAGCGACCATTCGATCCGCTATACGCAGAGTTTCGTCTTCGCGCCGCGCGAAGGGATCAACCGCGATACCTGTGTGACGCCCACCGGCACGCATATCTGCCGCGATATCGCCGAGGGAATGGAAGCGAAGACGTATACGCGTGAATAGCCGTTCCGCGCCCAACCGGCGCGCCGGCTCGATTAACGCAAGCATCAGAAGGACTTAACGAAGCTTTAATCTGTGCATGCCTATATTGGCCTTACTGTAGTTTGCTCGACACTCCTAAGTCAGGTCAGGTGACTGGCAGATTACGGTAATCGGGGCAGTAGCTTTTTGGCCCAAGCGAGGTGTGTTCCCCCAATGACACCTCCTTGGGCCATTTTCTTTGCGGGCGCCGTCCCGCCCAAGCCCGCCCACGACGAATTCCCTCCGCAGCAAAGGACTTCCGCGTTAAGCTAGCGGCCCATGCGTATTCTGGTCATTGAAGACAACAGCGACATCGCCGCGAACATTGGCGATTTCCTCGCCGACAAGGGTCACGTCGTCGACTTCGCCGGTGACGGCGTCACCGGCCTGCATCTGGCGGTGGTGAACGACTTCGACGTCATCGTGCTCGATCTCGGCTTGCCCGGGATGGACGGGCTCGAGGTCTGCCGCAAGCTGCGGCAGGAAGCGAAACGGCAGACGCCGGTGATGATGCTCACCGCACGCGACACGCTGGACAACAAGCTGACCGGCTTCGACTCCGGCGCCGACGACTACATGGTGAAGCCCTTCGCGCTGCAGGAACTCGCTGCGCGCCTGGAAGTGCTCGGCCGTCGCGGCAAAGGCAACAAGAGCCGACTGCTGCAGCTCGCCGACCTCACCTACAACCTCGACACCCTCACGATCAGCCGTGCCGGCAAGCAGATCCAGCTCAATCCGATCGGATTGAAGCTGTTGCAGTCGCTGATGGAAGCGGCACCGTCGGTCGTCACGCGGCAGGAGCTGGAAACGCGCGTGTGGGGCGAAGAACTGCCGGACAGCGACTCGCTGCGCGTGCACATCCACGGCCTGCGCGCCGCCATCGACAAACCGTTCGAGAAGGCGCTGATCCAGACCCGCCACGGCATCGGCTACCGCATGGTCGATCCGGATGCGCTACCGGCGTAGGCTTCGCAGCCGCATCATCATCTCGTTTGCGTTGTTCGGACTCGGCCTGACGGCCTTGTTCGCGGTCGCGACGGTGTACATGCGCACGCGCCTGGAAGACCAGCTGGTCAACAGCACGTTGACGCGCGAACTCAAGAATTTCGTCGATTTCAAGCGCGACAACCCCGATCCGAACGCGCCCTGGTCGATGTCGGTCTATCAGGCGCAGATCGTGCGGGCAGGACGAACGGCGACCGTGCCGTTCGCCTGGCAGAAATACGAACCTGGCGTCTACGACATCGAGGATATCGGTCGCGAGAGCAAGACGCGGCCGTACAAGCTGGCCGTCTACAAGGACACGGATTATTGGGCTTTCCTGCGCTTCGACATCAGTTCGCAGAAGCTGGCGGAACGTCAGCTTCTGACGGTCCTGATAGCGACGGTTCTTGCGTTCGCGGTGTTTTCGCTGGTGATCGGCTTCTGGCTCTCCTCGCGCGTGATGAG
Organism: Dokdonella sp.; assembly: GCA_036398455.1. Lineage (GTDB taxonomy): Bacteria > Pseudomonadota > Gammaproteobacteria > Xanthomonadales > Rhodanobacteraceae > Dokdonella_A. Next base: position 5,544 of record DASWPR010000054.1, on the reverse strand, counting down.
TCCCCTGATCGACCTCGCCGGGCGTGTGCGCACGATGAGCCGCAGTGGCAAGCCGGAATTGCTCAAGGCGCATTTTGCGAACGACGAAGTCGGCGAGCTGGCATCGGTGCTGGACGATTATTCGATCCGCCTCACCGAAATGGTCCAGCGCGACCGTGAGTTCAACGCCGACGTCAGCCACGAACTGCGCACGCCGCTGGCGGTGATTGCGAGCACGACCGAACTGCTGCAGGGTTCGCCCGAACTCACCGACAAGTTGCGTGAACGCCTGAAGCGCATCGAGCGCGCCGTGCGCCAGTCGACCGAGCTGATAGACGCGCTGCTGCTGCTGTCGCGGCGCGAGCGCCAGGCGCCGAACGATGGCGAGACCACCGACGTCGCCAAGGTCGTCGAGCAGGTCGTCGACGCGCAGCGGCCGCACATCAACAACAAGCCGGTGCAGGTGCGCGTGGAGATCGAGGAGCCGCTGGCCACCGTGGCGCCGTCATCGGTCGTCGCGGTGGCGCTCAGCAATCTGATCGGCAATGCGTTCAAGTACACGCAGGCCGGCGAGGTCATCGTCAGCGTCGGTCACGGCCGCGTGACGGTCGAGGACACCGGTCCCGGCATCAAGCCGGAGGACGCCGACAAGCTGTTCGAGCGCGGCGTGCGCGGCACGACCGTCGGCAAGGGTGGCGGGCTCGGCCTCGCGATCGTGCGGCGCTTGTGCGAACTGTACGGCTGGCAGGTCTCGCTTGCGCCGCGGCCGCAAGGCGGCGCGACCGCGACGCTCGATTTCGGCCGGCACAGCTACACGAGCTGAGCAGCCGTCGCGCGTCGCGGCTGCGCGATGCTCAGGCGGCGACCGGCTCCAGCCAGTCCCAGCGATCCTCGGTGCTGCCGTCGAACAGGCCGAAGAACAACGCCTGCATGCGTGCGGTGATCGGTCCCGGTTTGCCGGTGCCCACCGGCTTGCCGTCGACCGAACGGATCGGCGTGATTTCCGCCGCCGTCCCGCACATGAAGAGTTCGTCGCACAGGTACAGGTATTCGCGCGGGAGGTCGCGCTCGACCACCTCGAGCCCGACGCTGCGCGCAAGCGTGATCAGCGTATTGCGCGTGATGCCGTTGAGCAGCGCCGCACTGACCGGTGTCGTATGCAGCGCGCCGTCGAACACCAGGAACAGATTTTCGCCGGCGCCCTCGCTGAGCAGGCCGGTCGACGCCAGCGCGATGCCTTCGCCGAAGCCGAGGCGGCGCGCCTCGCGCGCGACGAGCTGGCCGGACAGATAATTGCCGCCGGCCTTGGCGCCGGCCGGAATCGTGTTCGGCGCGAAGCGCTGCCAGCTCGATACGCAGGCGTCAATGCCCTGTTCGAGTACGCCGGCGCCGAGATAGGCGCCCATTTCCCATGCGGCGACCGCGACGTCGATCGGCGTTTCGGCGGAGAGGCCGAAGCCGCCGAGACCGCGGAAAGCGACCGGACGCAGATATGCCTTGGTCAATCCATTCGCCCGGATCACTTCGCGGCAGGCCGCGCTGAGTTCGGCGACCGAGTAGGGGATCACCATGTCGTAGATCTTTGCCGACGCGAACAGACGCTTGATGTGGTCGCTCAGTCGGAAGATGGCGGGGCCGTCCGGCGTTTCGTAGCTGCGGATGCCCTCGAACACCGACGAGCCGTAGTGCAGTGCGTGCGCCATCACATGGACGGTCGCCTCGGCCCAGGGCTTGATGCGTCCGTTCTGCCAGATGTGTTCGGGATACTGCTGCGCCATGTGCGGGTCCGCCGGAAGAAAAAGCGCGACATGATAGCAGCCGCGCCGCCGCGGCCTACCAGGTCAGCCAGTAACAACCTGTGTCTGCGCTGATACCGAAGGTGTGTTCGCGCACGCCGCCGCTTTCGTTGCTGCCGGTGCGCACGCGAAACGCGTCGCCGCTGCGGCTGGCGTCGTCGTCGCCCGCGTCGACGCCGAGCAAGGGGCGCTGGGTGAGTTCGGCCAGTTCGCGCAGGCGCGATTTCGCAGCGCCCCCACTGACGCCGCTCCAGCGCAGCAGTCCGGCGAGCGCGTTGGAATCGCGTCGCCCGATGGCGATCGAGATGCGTTCGCGCAGCTCGTCGCGCGACGCGGGACACGTGCTCGGGAAGGCGGCGGGAATATCCGTTCCCGTCGCTGCCTTGGCGGCAATATCGGTGGCGCCATTCTCGGCGCACGGCAGTCCGGAGAAGACGATTTCGCCGTGCTGCCCGACGCAGCGATGCACTGTCTGGCCGACGCCGTCCTGCGCCGCGAGCGGCGCTGCCAGCAGCGTGCAGAGAAGCCCGATCAAGCCGAGTGCAAGGATGCGCATGGGCGCGAGGCTAGCACTTTCGACCGCGGGGCAGGCTCAGGCCGGAGCGAGGCGGTCGCACACCGCCAGCGTCGACTTGGCCAGGTTCAAGGTATAGAAATGCAATCCGGGCGCGCCGCCCGCGATGAGGCGGCGGCACAGATCGGCGACGACGTCGGCGGAAAATTCACGGATCGCGTCGACGTCGTCGCCATAGGCATGCAGGCGCTTGGCCAGCCAGCGCGGGATTTCCGCGCCGCACATTTCCGAGAAGCGGCGCAGCTGCGTGAAGTTCGCGATCGGCATGATGCCGGGCACGATCGGTATGTCGATGCCGAGTGCGCGTGCCGCTTCGACGAAGCGGAAGTAGGCATCGGCGTTGTAGAAATACTGCGTGATCGCGCCATCGGCGCCGGCATCCACCTTGCGCTTGAAGTGGCGCAGGTCGGCCAGTGCGTCGTCCGCCTGCGGATGGGTTTCCGGATAGCAGCCGACTTCGATATGGAAGAAGCCGTCGTGCTCGCGCCGGATGAACTCGACCAGGTCCGAGGCGTAGCGGAAGTCGCCGGTATGCCCCATGCCGGACGGAAGATCGCCGCGCAAGGCGATGATGCGCCGACAGCCGAGGGTCTTGTAGCGCTTGATCAGCGCAGCGAGTTCCGCGCGCGATCCGCCGACGCAGGAAAGATGCGGCGCGGCGTCGAGCTGATGCACCTGGTGCAGGCGCTGGACGGTTTCGGGGGTGTAGTCCAGCGTCGAACCGCCGGCGCCGAACGTGCAGCTGACGTAGTCGGGCGAGCGCAGTTTCAGCTTCGCGGCGGTGCGATCGAGCTGCGCGCGCTGTTCGTCGGTTTTCGGGGGATAGAACTCGAAGGAAATCGGGATCATCGTTCGCTGCCGGCCGGAACGGAGTAGGAAATAGCGGGCTTCGTCCCGGCCTGCGCCGGGACGAAGCAGCGAACTGCGCGATCAGTAGCGGTAGTGGTCCGGCTTGTACGGTCCATCCATCGACACGCCGAGATACGCGGCCTGCTCGGTCGTCAGCCTGGTCAGCTTCACGCCGATCTTGTCGAGGTGCAGACGCGCCACTTCCTCGTCGAGCTTCTTCGGCAGGATGTAGACCTTCGGCTCGTAGGTGTCCTTGTTCGCCCACAGGTCGATCTGCGCGAGGGTCTGGTTGGAGAACGAGTTCGACATCACGAAGCTCGGATGGCCGGTCGCGCAGCCGAGGTTGACCAGGCGGCCTTCGGCGAGCAGGAAAATCGCGTTGCCGTTGGAGAACGTGTACTTGTCGACCTGCGGCTTGATGTTGAGCCGCGTCGCACCGGAGTTGTTCAGCGCATCGACCTGGATCTCGTTGTCGAAGTGGCCGATGTTGCACACGATCGCCTGGTCCTTCATCTGCGACATGTGGGCGAGCGTGAGCACATCCTTGTTGCCGGTCGTGGTGACGTAGATGTCGCCGCGGCCAAGGGTCGATTCGACCGTGTTGACCTCGAAGCCTTCCATCGCCGCCTGCAGCGCGTTGATCGGATCGATCTCGGTGACGACCACGCGTGCGCCGTAGGCACGCAAAGAATGCGCCGAGCCCTTGCCGACGTCGCCGTAGCCGCACACGACCGCGACCTTGCCGGCGAGCATCACGTCCATCGCGCGCTTGAGGCCATCGGCGAGCGACTCGCGGCAGCCGTAGAGGTTGTCGAACTTGCTCTTGGTGACCGAATCGTTGACGTTGATCGCCGGCACCAGCAGCGTGCCGGCTTCGGCGAGCTGATAAAGGCGGTGCACGCCGGTGGTGGTCTCCTCGGAGACGCCTTTCCATTCCTTGACGACGCCGGCCCAGAAACCCGGGCGCTCCCTGGCGACGCGCTTGAGCAGGTTCTTGATGACCTGCTCTTCATGGTTCGACGAAGCGGTGTTGACCCAGTCGCTGCCGTTCTCGAGCTCGTGACCCTTGTGGATCAGCAAGGTCACGTCGCCGCCGTCGTCGACGACCAGCTGCGGGCCCTTGCTGCCGGCGAAGCTCAGCGCGTCGAGCGTGCAGTCCCAGTATTCCTCCAGCGTCTCGCCCTTCCAGGCGAACACCGGCGTGCCGCTGACCGCGATCGCGGCGGCGGCGTGATCCTGCGTCGAGAAGATGTTGCACGAAGCCCAGCGCACGTCGGCGCCGAGATCGCGCAGCGTCTCGATCAGCACGGCGGTCTGGATCGTCATGTGCAGCGAACCGGTGACGCGCACGCCCTTCAGCGGCTGCGCGGCGGCGTATTTCTTGCGGATCGACATCAGGCCCGGCATCTCGTGCTCGGCGATGTCGATTTCCTTGCGGCCCCAATCGGCGAGGCCGAGGTCGCGGACCTTGAAGTCCTGCGACGGGGCATTCTTGACGACAGCGTTCATGGACAAACTCCGGATTGAACGGGCGCCCTTGCGATGAACCGCTGTCCCGAGCGTGGCCCCGCGCCGATGCATGCAGGCGGAGGTCGCAGCGCCCCTCGGGACGGGAGGGTAGAGGCGTCGCGAGGACGCAACCGCAACATTATATCGCTTTGTCCGGATGAAGCGATATATGGACGCCGGCCTCGTGCGCCGGGGCGCAAAAAAAACCACCGCCCGAAGGCGGTGGCTGTTTCATCGCGACGGGCGCAAATCCGCCCGGTGCGGCCTGCCTACTGGCAGACGTCGACCTTGAAGTTGTCGATCACGAATCCGTTCGGAGCCGGGGCAGTGGAGTTGCCGTCGGACACCATGCGGAAGCGCAGCTGCAGGTTCTGGCCGGCAAATGCATTCATGTCGACCACCGCATGCGTCGGTACCGAGCTGCCCGCCGGGCCCGGATAGCACCAGCCCATCTTGGTGCCGAGCACCGTGTCGTTCGATGCCGCGCCGTTGTAGGGGTCGGTCAGCATGTGCGTGGCATCGAGGTAGGCGAACGTCGTGCCATCGCTGCTCGCTTCCAGCACTGCCGCATCCCAGCAGGCGCCCGGACCGTTCTGCTCGCCCTTGTGATAGCCGTCGTAGGACGCGAACACCGCAGCGGCGCCGCTCGGAATCAGGATCACGGGCGTGGTGAGGATGCGATCGCTCGACACGCTGTTGTCCGGCACCTTCCATACCGTGGTGCTCATGCCGGTGCCGGAGGGCGGTGTGCCCTGCGTCCAGCCCGTGCTGCCGCTGCCCGCCGCGACCCAGCCGTTGGCGCCGCTCTGGAAGTCGTCCTGATAGACCGTCGAGGCC
>DASWPR010000053.1:0-4732 GCA_036398455.1 Dokdonella sp. | reverse complement strand
GCTCGCCAACCTTCGGGCGGTCGAACTTGAAGTTCACGCCGCGCAGGTCGATGACGACCTTCTGCGGGCAGCCGTCCGGACCCACGACGGTGCCGGCAGCCGTATCCGGGCAGCGGTCGTCGCAGTTGTTGACGCCATCATGATCGTCGTCGAGCGCATGGCAATCTGCAGCCGGCGGCGTTACGGCAGCCGGAGTCGGAGCAGCCGCCGGAGCAGCGTGGCCGCCGAAGCTGTACGTCAGACCGATGCTGACGATACCGTCGGTGAAACCGCTCTTGCGCTTGACGTCGTAGCCGAGCGCCTGGGCGATGTTGTTTTCGGTGTTGTTGTCGTGGTCGTAGCGAGCGGCAATTTCACCGCGCAGCGCAACGCGATCGGACAGGTTGTACTGCACGCCGCCGCCGACGGTGGCCATCGGATCCCAGCCGCCATCTTCAGAGAAGCCAGCGCCCTTCAGCAGGGAACCGGAGTAGGCCTTGTGACGCAGTGCACCGACGCCCGCGAGGACATACGGACGCCACTGCGAACCTTCGTCGCCGAAGAACCAGCGACCGGTCACGCCGAGACCGACGCTTTCCCACTGATGACCATCACGGAACGACTTGTTGTCGAAGTCCGCGTTGTTGGTCGTGTATTCGAAGTCGACGGCGAGGTGCGGGTTGACCCACACGCCAACGCCAATACCGCCCCACACCGAGGTATCGGTATGACGGTCGCTGTCGGAAATGTCCGCACCGATGCGCGGAGCGATGTACCAGTTGCCGGAATCCTGCGCGTGCACTGCGGCGCTGCCGCCGACGAGCGCCAGGGCGATGAGCGCACTTAGGGCATTACGTTTCATTCAGAGTCTCCTCTCTCGTTTTGGTATTCGTACGCGTCCGCCCAACCCCACGCAGGACGCAACACTCTTCCTATTCTACGTCAAAATGACGCGGAGGAAACGTGCACTTAACACATTACCACGGGTTCAGGGCTGCGGCGGAAGTTTAGCCGTACGTCTCCGCCACAGCCAGCCTTTTGTGAAGATGCCGTTAAGTTGGGAGTCAGTCAGAACGCGAACCAGTCCACAAACTCGTTGATTGGCAGCGAATCCAGGCGTGCCGGGTCGCGGCTCGCCTCGAGAATGGCGGCGACGCGCCTGGCCGGCAGATGTTCCGACAGCGCCGCCTCGGACTTCTTCAGCAGCACCGGAATGCCCTCGGCGCGACGCTTGCGATGCCCGATCGGGAAATCGATCGAAATCTTGTCGGTGGAACTGCCGTCCTTGAAGAACACCTGCAGCGAATTGCCGATGTAGCGCTTGTCCGGGTCGAAGTAGTCTTTGGTGAACTGCGGGTTCTCACGCACTTCCATCTTGTTGCGCAGTGCATCAATTCGCGCGTCCGCGGCGACATCGTCGGCATAGTCCGCAGCGGTCAGGCGGCCGAAGATCAGCGGCACCGCGACCATGTACTGGATGCAGTGATCGCGGTCCGCATAGTTCGCCAGCGGACCGGTCTTGTCGATGATGCGCACGCCGGCTTCCTGCGTCTCGATCACGATCCGCTCGATCTGATCGAGCTTGCCGGCGACCTGCGGATGCAGCGTCATGGCGCATTCGACCGCCGTCTGCGCGTGGAATTCGGCCGGATAGCTGATCTTGAAGAGAACGTTCTCCATCACGTAGCTGCCGAACGGACGCTCGAACTCGAACGCCTTGCCCTTGAACGCGACGTCGTAGAAGCCCCAGGTCTTGGCCGACAGCGCGGACGGATAGCCGACGCAGCCCTTCACCGCATTCAAGGCATGCGTGACCGCGCGGCGGCACGCGTCGCCGGCCGCCCAGCTCTTGCGCGGCCCGGTGTTCGGCGCGTGCCGGTAGGTGCGCAGCACGCCGTTGTCGATCCAGCTGTGCGAGACCGCATTGATGATCTCTTCCTTGCCGCCGCCGAGCATCTGCGTCGCCACCGCGGTCGAGGCGAGGCGCACCAGGATCACGTGATCCATGCCAACGCGGTTGAACGAATTCTTCAGCGCGTAGCAGCCCTGGATCTCGTGCGCCTTGATCGCATGACCAAGCACGTCGCGCACCGTCAGCGGCGTGCCGCCTTCGCGCACGGCCTTGCGCGAGAGGTAGTCGGCGACCGCCAGGATCGCACCGAGGTTGTCCGACGGATGACCCCATTCGGCCGCGAGCCAGGTGTCGTTGAAGTCGAGCCAGCGCACCTGCACGCCGATGTTGTAGGCGGCCTGCACGGGGTCCAGTTCCCAGCTCGTGCCCGGCACCCGCGCGCCACCCGGCAGCACGGCGCCCGGTACCAGCGGACCGAGATGCTTGACGCATTCGGGAAATTTCATCGCGAGCATCGCGCAGGCGAGCGAATCGAGCAGCATGTAGCGCGCGGTGTCGAACGCTTCGGTCGAGGTGATCGTGTAGTCGGCGACGTAGTTCGCGATGTCGACCATCGGCTGGTCGGGGTCCGGCCGCACGGCCGAGCGGATATCGTGTTGGGACATGGGCATTCCGTATCGATGGGAAAGTAGCGGTGGACGACGCGCGGATCGCAGCGGCGCGCGGGGCGCGCATTGTGCCAGAGCGAAACCGCACCCGCCGCAGCAGCGTGCAGCCGTCTCAGCCCCTGCGCACCGGCTTGGCGCGCGAGGCAGGCGCGCGTTCCCACGGCGGATGGACGCCGAAGCGTTCGATCAGGAATTCGACGAACGCGTGCACGCGCAGCGGCGCCAGGCGGCGCTGCGGCATCACCGCGTAGATGCCGGAAGCGGCAATGCGCCAGCGCGGCAGTACCTGCACGAGCCGGCCCGCCCGCAGATCTTCGTGCACGTGCCAGGTGCTGTGCAGGGCGATGCCGAGTCCAGCCACGGCCGCATCGCGCAGCACTTCGCCGAAGTTCGACTCGAAGCGGCCGCTCACGCGCAGCGCGACTTCGTGCCCGGACGCATCGCTCATGCGCCAAAGATCCTGCCTGCCCTGGCTGCCGACCAGGACGATGCATTCATGCGCGCTCAGCTGCTCCGGCGTCGCCGGCATGCCGCGCTGCGCGAGGTATGACGGCGCCGCGCACAGCACGCGTTCGTTCACCGCGATCCTGCGCGCGACGAGGTTCGAATCGACCAGTGCGCCGATGCGGATCGCCAGGTCGTAGCCGGCGCTGACCAGGTCCTGCATCTGGTCGTTGAGATCCACGCTGATGCGCACGCGCGGATAGCGCGCGAGGAATTCCGGCAGCAGCGGCGAAAGGTACTGGCGACCGAACGAGGCCGACACCGTCATGCGCAAGGTGCCCGACACTGCGCCGCCGCTCTGGCGCACATCGGTCGTCAGTGCGTCCAGATCCTCGACCAGGGTGCGTCCGCGCTCGGCCAGCGCGGCGCCTTCGGGCGTCGCATGCAGGCGGCGCGTAGTCCGGTGCAGCAGGCGCACGCCGAGCTCGCGCTCGAGGCGTTTCAGGCGCTGGCTCGCCACCGCGACCGAGATATCCAGGCTGCGCGCCGCGGCGCTGATCGAGCCCTGGTCGAGTACGCGCAGGAACAGCACGAGGTCGCCGATGCGGTCCATCATTATCAACGAAATGAATAAACTGATTAGCGATACTGGCAGTTTTTCATGAAGATGCAAGCGCCTATGCTGACATCGTCTTCTCCCGATTCCGGCCCCTTCATGTCCACGCGATCCGTCGATTCCTCGCCGCTGCCGCTCGGCTTGTACGCGCTCACGGCCGGCGCCTTCGGCATCGGCACCACCGAATTCGTGATCATGGGCCTGCTGCTGCAGGTCGCTGCCGATCTGCACGTGACGATCGCCGCGGCCGGACTGCTGATCTCCGGCTACGCGCTCGGCGTCTTCGTCGGCGCCCCGCTGCTGACCGTGGCGACCAGCCGGATGCCGCGCAAGCGCGTGCTGGTCGGCCTGATGGCCATCTTCACGATCGGCAACCTCGCCTGCGCGCTGGCACCGAACTACGCGGTGCTGATGGGCGCTCGCGTGGTCACCTCGCTCGCGCACGGCACCTTCTTCGGCGTCGGCTCCATCGTCGCGACCGGCCTCGTCGCGGCCGATCGCAAGGCGTCGGCGATCTCGATCATGTTCACCGGCCTCACCGTGGCGACGCTGCTCGGCGTTCCCGCCGGCGCATGGCTCGGCCTGCACTTCGGCTGGCGCGCCACATTCTGGGCCGTCGCGGCGATCGGCCTGGTCGCGATGGTCGTGATCGCGACGCTGGTGCCGGCCGATCGCGAGGGTCACGCGCCGATCGCGCTGCGCGAGGAGCTCGCCGTCGTGCAGCGGCCGCAGGTCCTGCTCGGCCTGCTGATGACCGTGTTCGGCTTCGCCGGCGTGTTCGCGGTGTTCACCTATATCCAGCCGATCCTGACCCGTCTGACCGGCTTCGCCGACAGTGCCGTGTCGCCGATCCTGCTGGTGTTCGGCCTCGGCCTGATCGCCGGCAACCTGCTCGGCGGACGGCTGGCCGATCGCAAGCTGATGCCGGCCCTGCTGGCGACCCTCGCCGCACTCGCGGTCGTGCTCGGCCTGATGACCTTCGCGCTGCACGACAAGATCGCCGCCGTCGTCTTCGTCGGCCTGCTCGGCGTCGCCGCGTTCGCGACCGTGCCGCCGCTGCAATTGTGGGTGCTGCACAAGGCCGACGGTGCCGGCCAGAGCCTCGCGTCGAGCCTCAATATCGGCGCCTTCAATCTCGGCAACGCGCTCGGTGCGTGGCTCGGCGGCGTGGTG
>DASWPR010000052.1:0-10041 GCA_036398455.1 Dokdonella sp. | reverse complement strand
CGGCCGGCGCATCGCGGAACACCGTCGCGATGCGGATCTCGCGGCTCGCCTTGAGCCGCCCGCCCTGCACGCGCGAGACCGCGGTATGCGTGCCGAGCGCATGCTTCACCACCTGCAGCTTGTTGTCGTAGACGACCTTGTTGAGCGGCTCGGCCTTGCGCATGTAGCGCTCCTTCAGGTCGACCGCGTATTCGAACAAGGCCCTGTCGTTGCGCACCGCATGCGCGACGCCGTAGCGTTCGCGCAGGTGATCGCCGAGCTTGTCCTGCTCGATCAGCGCGCGCACGCGCTCGACCACGGCAGGCGCGTAGCCGGTGAGGTATTTGAGGGGAGCCATCGGGCAACGATACGACGCCTGAGCCTTCCACCCCAACATTCAGGACATCTTTGGAAAGCGGGAGCGCGCCGGATGCGACGCGCCAGCCCATTCGGCAACGACGGGCCGCTGCGGGAACGGGAGCCTCAAAACCGCACGCCGTCCGCCAGGTAGCGCCATTCGCCGGCCGCGATCTTGCCGAGGGGGATGCGCCCGATGCGGATGCGGCGCTGCGCGACGACGTCGAGGCCGACCTGGCGACAGACGTCGCGCAGTTGTCCGGCGAGTACGCCCTTGAGGGCGAAGCGCAGGCGGATCTCGTTCTGCCAGCTGACCTTGCACGGCGGCAAGGCGCGGCCCCTGTAGCTGAGGCCGTGATTGAGGCGCGCCAGGCCATAGGGGACGATCTCGCCGCTGACTTCGACGATGAATTCCTGCTCGATGTGATGGCCTTCTTCCATCAGGCGGCGCGCGACGCCGACGTCCTGGCTCAGCACGAGCAGGCCGCTCGCCTCGCGTTCGAGCGGCATCAGGGGCGTCAGTCCGCGCAGGTGACGCTTCAGCCGGCGCACGCCGGAGTCGTCGAGCGCCGACTGCGTGTCGGGGCGGACCAGCGTGACGGCCGCTTCGGGCCCGGCGAGCACCTCGACGCCGGCCGGCTTGTGCAGCAGCAGGGTCACCGGTTCGATCGCCGTGGGCTTGGCGGCAGGATCGATCGCAATGGCCTGGTTGACGACCATGAACTGCGGTTCTTCGACCACGACGCCGTCGACGCTGACCCAGCCGCCCTCGATGAGTTCCTCGGCCTCGCGGCGCGAGCACTGCGCGAGTTCCACCACGCACTTGGCGAGGCGGCGTGCGGATTCTTCCGGCGTATCACTCATTGCAGCGGGCCGCCCGCCAGTGTACGACGGTCACGCATGACCGGCCACCGCATGCGGCGTGTAGGCCGCTTCCAGTTTGGCAATTTCTTGGGCATCCAGATTCAGCGACAGCGCGGCGACCGCGTCGTCGAGATGGTGCGGCTGGGAGGCGCCGACGATCGGCGCGGTGACGAAGGGCTTCTGCGCGATCCAGGCGAGCGCAACCTGCGCTTTCGGAACGCCGCGTGCGGCAGCGACCTCGGCAACCGCCTCGACGATGCGGCGGTCGGAGGCGGGCACGGTGTACAGCGTCTTGCCGTAGGCATCGGTCTCGATGCGTTCGGTACGCTCGTCCCAGGCGCGCGTCAGGCGTCCGCGTGCGAGCGGGCTCCATGGAATCACGCCGATGCCTTCGGCCTGGCACAGCGGCATCATCTCGCGTTCTTCCTCGCGATAGAGCAGGTTGTAGTGATTCTGCATCGTCGTGAAGCGCGTCCAGCCGTGGCGGTCGGCCAGGTGCAGCGCCTGGCTGAACTGCCACGCCCACATCGACGAGGCACCGAGGTAGCGCACCTTGCCCGCCCTGACCACGTCGTGCAGCGCCTGCAGCGTTTCCTCGATCGGCGTGTGCGGATCCCAGCGATGGATCTGGTAGAGGTCGACGTAGTCGGTGCCGAGCCGGCGCAGGCTGTGGTCGAGTTCGGCCAGGATCGCCTTGCGCGAAAGACCCATGCCGTTCGGACCTGCGTGCATGCGGCCGTGCACCTTGGTCGCCAGCACGATCTCGTCGCGCCGGGCAAAGTCGGTCAGGGCGCGCCCGACGATCTCTTCCGAGCTGCCGTCCGAATACACGTTCGCGGTGTCGAAGAAATTGATGCCGAGATCGAGCGCCTTGCGCAGCAGCGGACGGCTGGCCGTCTCGTCGAGCGTCCATGTGTGGTTGCCGCGTTCGGACGCGCCATAGGTCATGCAGCCGAGGCACAGGCGCGACACATCGAGGCCGCTGCGGCCGAGCTTCACGTAGTCCATTTCGTCTTCCTCGAAGCGGCCGCGGGCGGCCATGGCGTGGAGCTTAGTGCGGACGCCGCTGCCTGGGGGAGTTTCCTTCGCCGGCGCCGTCGCGCGTGCTTCGGTATTTCGTCCACATCGAAGGCCGCGCGACGATCGCGAACACGGCAGGCACGAGCAGGATCGACGCGTTGATCACAGCCGGCGCGCCGCTGCCGGCGGCGGCGTTGCAGGCAGGAACGGGCGAAAAGCGGTCAGGCGATGCGGCGGGCCGCATGCGACGGGCGTCCAGCCGGCGTCCGCACTATCATCCGGCCATGGCAAGCCTGCTCTTGAACCTGCGCAACGTGCCGGACGACGAAGCCGACGAGGTGCGCGCGCTGCTCGACGGCCGCCGGATCGAGTTCTACGAGACGCGGCCGAGCCGCTGGGGCGTGTCGGCAGGCGCGATCTGGATCGCCGACGACGCCGACGCGGACAGGGCGAAGGAACTGATGGCCGGCTATCAGGCCGAACGCCTGGCACGGGCGCGCGCCGAGCATGCGGCGGCGAAGGCGCAAGGCACCGCGCCGACCTGGTGGTCGACCTTGCGCAACGAGCCTCTGCGGGTGTTGCTGACCCTGCTGACGACGCTGCTGGTACTCGGGCTGGTCGCGCTGCCGGTGTTCATGCTGTCGCGCTGACCGCCGCCTGTCCTCAGGCCGGCGGCATCGAGCCGGCAGGATCGACGCCTGCGCCAGCGCCGCCCGGGCGATCGGCGTCGATCAGTTCCTGCAGGTGCCGCTCGATCGCGAAGACGTGTGCGTCGTCGGCGTCGAGCTCGCGCAGCGCGGCGGCGAGGTCGATCAGATAATCGCGATTGGGTCCGCTCGGTCCCTGCGAACGTGCGATATGCCGCGCAATCTCGTACTCCGGCGCCGGCCCCAGGAACGCCGCATTCTCCGCCGTCGCGATATAGACGAGGCCATCGACGCGGCTGCCGTCGGCGAGGAACAATTCGGTCGCGCAGCGCAGGTAGCCGTTCTTTTCGCGATGATCCAGATGCCCGAACACCTCGGGCGTGATCAGGTAAGCCATGCCGACGCACAGCGTGCCGCGTTCCGGGATCAGGGTGACGACGCGGCCGGGCGCATCGGCGGTGCCGCGATGATCGTGCGAGCCTTGCCAGAAGCGCCGCGCCCAGTCGCGGATATGCGCCGGCCGCCGATCCAGATAGGGGAAGTCGGCCTTGTAGATCAGCGAGCCGTAGCCGAACAGCCATACCTCGGCGCGGTCATCGAAGCGCTTCATGCGCCGGTTGTCGGCGATCGTGTTGGCGGACATGCGCAGGTACGGGGCGGGCAGCTGCGGTCCAGTCTAGTAGCGATCGCAAGCGGATGCTGGCCTGCGTCGGCATAGCCTGAGAACATCGCGCCATCATGGCGCCCCCCGACGATCCCGAGCCGCAGCCTCCACCGGAACCGGACGCGGCCGACTGTTGCGGCGAGGGCTGCGTGAACTGCATCTTCGACCTGCACGACGCTGCGCTCGAGCGCTACCGCGCCGATCTGGCCGCCTGGCGCACGCGCCAGTGCGAGCGTGCGGCTGCGGCGGACATGCATCCTTCGCCTGGCGGCGGCGGGAACCAGGCCGAAGGTCGCTAGCGCAGCTGCGGCGGAATCCCGCGCGCCTTGTCGCGTTCGTAGTTCTCGCGTTCGGCGCGGCAGTACGGACCGCCCATCGCGAACTTGCGGCAGACGCCCGGGCGCTTTTCGTAGATGCCGCAGCACATGCGCGTGCGGTCGAGCGCACTGCACCAGCCATCGGCGCCGCGCGCCATCACGGCGACGCCGTCGGCATTGTGCGCGATGAATTCCTCCGCGACGACGTCGTCCGGCGCCAGTACGACGGTGAGCCGGCAGCACACCGCTTCGCAGTGCGTGCACGAGACCGACGGATCGATCGCATGCGCGAACGGATCGGTGTCGCCGATCGGCGCGCTCATGACACGAGCCGCTGCGACGGCGCCGGCACCGCCACGCGACGGTAGCTCAGCAGGCGGCCGCGGAACGGCGGCAGATCGCTCGCGTTCATCGGGCTGCGCCGCTCGGACACGTCGTAGCCCTGTGCGGCGAGGGCACGCGTGAACGGCGCGCTGTTGCCGCGTCCGGGGTCGGCGATCAGCACTTCGGAATCGGGTTGCGCGTGACGCAGCAACAAGGTGGCGAGCAGGCTGGCATGGTCGCGCTCGTAGAGCACGTCGCTGCCGATGATCAGGTCGAAGCGCCCGATTGAATCGTCCTGGATCGACCATTGCAGTTCGCGATACGGCACCGCCGGCAGGTCGTTCAGCGCCGAGTTGTAGGCGAGGAAGGTTTCCGCCAGCGGATGATGATCGGTGGCGAGGACATCCGCGCCGCGCTGCTGCAACACCAGGCTGGCGAGGCCGAGGCCGCAGCCGAGTTCGAGGATGCGCTTGCCGACCACGTCGTGGCGGCTCATCGCTTCGGCAAGCATGCGGCCGGCCGGCCACACCTGTCCGAACAGGCTCCACTGCGCCGACGAGATGCCGATGCGCTCGGCATGCCGGTTTGGATCGGCGAACTGCTGGATGTCGCTCAATGCGCGGATGCGGAAATCGTGGTCGCCGAGGCGGAGCAGGATCCGGCGTGTGGTGTAGCCCGTCATGTGGGCTCCCGGGAAAGCGTCGTTCCGGAGCGTGGAACGATGACGCGGAAAGGGAGCGAGACGGCGACAGAGGAGGGTCGGGCGAGACGCGCGTAGCTGCGGTGTAACGCTCACATGGTACGCGAATGTTACGAATGCTGCCCATGCCACCCGGCGGGCTGGACGCTCGTGCCGCCCCTGTCTAGGATTCCGCGGCTACCTCAACCAACGAGCGGAGATTGCCTTGAACCGATTGCTTGCCTGCTCCATCGCGCTTGCGTTGTCCTCGTCCGCGCTGGCGGCCGACGCGCCGGGCTTCGACGCCAAGCGTTTGTCCGAAGAAGTCAAGACGCTGTCATCGGATGCGTTCGAAGGGCGCGGTCCGGCGACCCCGGGCGAAACCAAGACGGTCGCGTACGTGATCGAGCAGATGAAAGGCGCCGGGCTGCAGCCGGGCGGCGATCTCAAGGACGGCAAGCGTGCCTGGACGCAGGCGGTTCCGCTGGCGCGTTCGGAAATCAGCGGCACGCCGAAGCTTGCGGTGGCCGTCGGCGGCAAGCCGCAGGCATTGACCCAGGGCGAGGAGATCGCCGTGCGCGCGGCGATGGACGGTTCCAAGGCGATCGCGATCAAGGACGCACCGCTGGTCTTTCTCGGCTACGGCGTGGACGCGCCCGAACGCAAGTGGAACGACTTCAAGGGCGTCGACCTGCACGGCAAGATCGGCATCGTGTTGATCAACGATCCGGATTTCGAAACCGGCGTCGGCGATTTCGGCGGCAAGGCGATGACCTACTACGGCCGCTGGACCTACAAGTACGAGGAAGCGGCGAAGCAGGGCGCGCTCGGCCTGCTCATCGTGCACGAGACCGCACCGGCCGCCTATGGCTGGAAGACCGTCAAGAACTCCAACACGAACACGATGTTCGACATCGTGCGCGACAAGCCGGGCGCCGTGCACCCGAAGGTCGAAGCGTGGATCCAGCGCGACTTCGCGGTCGACCTGTTCAAGCGCGCCGGCCTCGACTTCGATGCGCAGAAAAAGCTCGCGCAGACGCGCGAGTTCAAGCCGGTCGTGCTGAAAGATGCCACGTTCTCGGCCGACTACGCGGTCGACCAGCAGGTGATCACCTCGCAGAACGTGGTGGGCCGCATCGAGGGCAGCCAGCGTCCGGACGAGACCGTCATCTACAGCGCGCATTGGGATCATCTCGGTGTCGGTGCGCCGGACGCGAAGGGCGACAAGATCTACAACGGGGCGGTCGACAACGGTACCGGCACCGCCGCGCTGATCGAACTCGGCCGCGCGTTCGCGCACGCGCCCAAGCCGCAGCGTTCGGTCGTGTTCCTCAACGTCACCGCGGAGGAGAAGGGCCTGCTCGGTTCGGAGTACTACGCGTCGAAGCCCCTGTATCCGATCGGCAGGACCGTCGCCGACATCAACATGGATGCGCTCGATCCGATGGGCCCGGCGCGCAACTTCACCACCTCGGGCAGCGCACGGTCGGACCTGCTCGATCTGCTGATCGCCGACGGCAAGACGTTCGGTCTGGCCTATGCGCCGGACCCGCATCCGGAAGCCGGTCACTTCTTCCGCTCCGATCATTTCCCGTTCGCCAAGCGCGGCGTGCCGTCGGTGTCGTTCGGATCGGGCAATGACCTGGTCAACGGCGGCATCGAGGCCGGCGAGGCGTCGAAGAAAGCCTATACCGCCGACCGCTACCATCAGCCGGCCGACGAGTGGCAGGCGGACTGGACGTTCGCCGGCATGACGCACGACCTGCCGCTGCTGTACAAGGTCGGCAGCGATTTGGCGAACTCGAAGCGCTGGCCGGACTGGAGCGGCGACTCCGAGTTCCGCGCGACGCGCGACGCGAGTGCAGCCGAACGCCGCTGACACGTTGATCCGTTTTGGAATGCGCCGGCGCGCTCCACGATCGCGCCGGCGAACCGCTTTTCCACCGCTGTCCCCCCTCAGGAATTTCCATGTCCCTCTCGATGTACGACGCTTCCGTGCCGGTGTTCAAGCAGATGCTCGGCAGCCTCGATGCGCTGATCGACAAGGCCGCCGCGCACGTCGAGGCGCGCAAGCTGGAGCCGGCGTCGCTGCTGCAGGCGCGCCTGTTCCCGGACATGTTCACGTTCGTGCGCCAGGTGCAGATCGCCTGCGATTTCGCCAAGAGCGTACCGGCGCGGCTGGCCGGCGCCGACGTGCCCGCGTACGAAGACAGCGAACAGACCTTCGATGACCTGAAGGCGCGCGTCGCCAGGACCCTCGCGTTTGCCGGGAGCCTCGACGCGGCGCGCTTCGACGGCAGCGAGCAGCGCGAGATCGTGCTGCGTCCGGGCACGCCGAAGGAGAAGCGCCTGAGCGGTCGCGCCTACCTGCTCGGCTACGGTCTGCCGCAGTTCTTCTTCCATGTGACGACCGCGTACGACCTGCTGCGCCACAACGGCGTCGAGGTCGGCAAGAAGGACTACATGGGCGCGTACTGACGCATCCTCGCAGCGCTCATCGGCACCGGGACGATGCCCGCGGCGCCAGGCGGGGAGAAGTTCGCCAGGCGCCTGTCGGCTGCGGCAGCCGCGCGAGACATCGCGGACCGCCAGCGCCCGTCGATCAATTCGCGCCTGCACGCACCAGTCGGAATTCGACGCGCTGCGCAGCGCCCGGTGTGACCGGCACGCGCGCGTCGGTGGCGAATTCGAGATGGCCTTCGGCATTGCGCAGATTCGCGCGCAGGCTGTAGTGCGTGCCGGCGTCGATGCGCGCCGGATCGTAGGGAAGTTCGAAATCGTACGGCGGCCCGTGCAGGTCGACGAAATGCGCCTGCGCGATCGTCGCCGGCGCCGCGTCACCCTGTTCGCCGATCAGCAGCACGTCGAGCGTCGCGCCCGGCGCGAGCAGCATGCGCTCCAGAAAGAACGCGCGGCCATGCACGAGGGCCGGCTGCACCGGCGCAGGTTCCGCCACCGACCGCTTCGGCGGCGGCACCGGCTGGCACGCGGCCAGCACCAAGGTCACGGCCAGCCAAGCTCGAACGACACGCATGCGACGGCCCTCTCCACCCGATCGGTTGCAGGTGCGAGTTGTACCCGTTGTCGGCGCCGGATGCACCTGCTGCAGGCCGATGACACCTGCCGGCAGCGGCGGCATACTCGGCGGGACGAAGGGCGTGGGGCCCGCCGGGGAGGGCGCGCTTCGTCGGGGCCGCAAGTATCGGGTCCGAATATTCAGGGGTTGTTTGAAGGTGGATGTCGCGCCATTCGCCGCGCGTCCGCGAGCGTGTCCATCAGGGGAGATCGACGATGCATTCTTGCTGCACAGCGGCGTTGCGTGCCGCATTCCTGTTTCTTGGCCTGGCGAGCGGTTCGCTGCAGGCGATTGCGCCGCCGGTCGACGATCCGGCGACACAGGCGGACCGGCGCTATCCGGCGCTGCACGTCGATGGGCCCAATCTCGACGTGACGCCTTCGCTGCTGATGGATGCGCAGCGCGACAGCGCGATCGATGCGCGCGCGGCCGCGTTCAACCAACAGGCCGGCGGGTCGTGGGAAGTGCGCTGGGACACGCGCGGCGATCGTCCGAATCTCGTGCAAGGCAGCGGTATCGCGCTGGTGCCGGGGCGCGGCAATGCGCTGGCGGCGGCGCAGTTCGGCGCCACGAGCGCGCAGGATCTGTCGCTCGCCACGGTCGCGCGCGAGGCGCGCCGCTTCATCGATACGCAGTCGGCGCTGCTCAGGCTCGACGGACTCGACCTGCGCCTGGACGGCGAACGCAGCGTCGCCTACGGCAAGGGCAATACGTTCTGGTCGATCGAGTTCGGCCAGTATCAAGGCGGTGTACGGGTCGACGGCGCGTTCGTCTTCGTGCGCATCGCGCAGGGCAACGTGGTGCAGTTCGGCGCCGAACGCATCGCTGCGGTCGGCATCGACGCGCAGCCTGCGCTGCCGCGCGACCAGGCGTTCTACCTCGCCTGGCAGGAACTCGCTTTTCCGGCCGATACGCGGCTGGCCGAAACGATCGAGCCGGGCGAGCTGCGCATCTATCCGGCGGCGCCGGCGGGCGAGGCGGCAGCGGTCG
This sequence comes from Dokdonella sp., assembly GCA_036398455.1. Classification (GTDB taxonomy): domain Bacteria; phylum Pseudomonadota; class Gammaproteobacteria; order Xanthomonadales; family Rhodanobacteraceae; genus Dokdonella_A. The sequence goes on along the minus strand of DASWPR010000052.1, from coordinate 1,124 downwards.
CCTTCGCCGGCACGCGCGGCAGCGGCTACCAGCATGTGCTCGCCTGGCGCTACGTGTTTCGCGTCGCCGGCAATCCGGCCACCTGGGAAGTGCTGTTCGATGCGCACGCGAATCGCGTCATCGGCGTGCGCGACCTGAACGACTATGTCGATGCGACGGTCAGCGGCGGTGTCTATCCGACGACCAATACCGATCCGGAAAGCGTCATCCCGTTCCCGTTCGTCAACGTGACCAACGGCAGCGTGAAGGTGACCGATACGCTGGGCATCTACGACTACTCCGGCGGCAGCGCCAGCACCAGCCTCAACGGCAAGTACTTCCAGATGGTCGATACCTGCGGGTCGATCTCGCTCAGCAACAGCAGCACCGGCAATCTCGCGTTCGGCTCCGGCAGCGGCACCGACTGTTCGACGCCGGCCGGCAACACCGCGGGCGCCGGCAACACGCACGCGTCGCGCACCGGCTTCTACCACCTCAGCCGCATCAATGAAAAAGCGCGCGGCATCCTGCCCGGCAATGCGTGGCTGCAGGGCAAGGTCAGCGCGAACATGAATCTCAACCAGGTCTGCAATGCCTATTGGGATGGCAGTGCGGTGAACTTCTTCAAGTCCGGCAGCGGCTGCTCCAACACCGGCGAGATCGCCGCCGTGTTCCTGCACGAATGGGGTCACGGACTGGACCAGAACACCGGCGGCGCCGCCAGCGAGAACGGCAGCGGCGAAGCGGTCGGCGACACCTTCGCCTTCCTCGAAACGCAGGACTCGTGCATCGGCGAAAACTTCACCCCGGGCCAGGTCTGCCACAACTGCACCACCTGTTCGGGCGTGCGCGACGTCGGTGACTTCAGCCTCGCCGGCACGCGCCCGATCGCGCGGCCCTCGAACGTGACCAGCGCGACCGGCATCAACTGCAATGCGTATATCGGCGCCGGCGGCACCGCGTGCCCGTACACCAATCCGAACAATCTGCAGCCGTACCGCGGCCCGATGGGCTACGAAGGACACTGCGAAAGCTACATCGCGAGTTCGGCGAACTGGGACCTGACCCAGGCCCTGGTCGCGCGCTTCGGCGCGGACGGCTGGGACCGCATGGACGACATCTGGTACGGCAGCCTGACGCCGTCG
>DASWPR010000051.1:0-2865 GCA_036398455.1 Dokdonella sp. | reverse complement strand
GTCACTTACGGCTTCCTGCATGATCCGAACAGCATCACCACATCGTGTTCAACATGCTCGCCCTATGGATGTTCGGCGGCCCGATCGAACGCCTGTTCGGCGCGCGCCCGTTCGCGATCTACTACCTCATCTGCGTGATCGGCGCCGCCGTCGCGCAGCTGTTCGTCATGCGTTTCTTCACCGGCGGCTTCTACGCGACGCTCGGCGCATCCGGCGGCGTGATGGGTTTGCTGCTCGCGTTCGGCATGATGTATCCGAACGCGCGCGTCATCGCCCTGCTGCTGCCGATCCCGATGCCGGCGTGGCTGTTCGTGATCCTCTACGGGGGGCTCGAACTGTTCCTCGGCGTCACCGGCACCCAGGCCGGCGTCGCGCATTTCGCGCATCTGGGTGGCATGGCGTTCGGCTTCGTGCTGATCCAGTACTGGCGCGGCAAGCTGCCGTTGAAACCGAACCGAATCCTGATGCGCTGAGCGGGCGTGCCGATGCAAACCGATGCGGCCGCCGCGCCGGTCACGCTGGCGGACTGGCTCGAGTATCAGCAGCGCGTCCACCCGCGCGCGATCGAACTCGGCCTGGAGCGCGTGCGCGAAGTCTGGCAGCGGCTCGGTGCGCCGGCGCCGGCGCCGGTCGTGATCACCATCGGCGGCACCAACGGCAAGGGTTCCACGGTGGCCTTCCTCGAAGCGATGCTGGGCGCCGCCGGCCAGCGCGTCGGCGCGTATACCTCGCCACATCTGCTGCGCTACAACGAGCGCGTGCGCGTGCTCGGAGTCGATGCCGGCGATGACGCGCTGGTCGAGGCATTCGCACGCATCGAGGCGGTGCGCGGCGATATCGCGCTGACCTATTTCGAATACGGCAGCCTGGCTGCGTTGTGGATCTTCGCGCACAGCGCACTCGATGTCGCCCTGCTCGAAGTCGGTCTCGGCGGCCGCCTCGATGCCGTGAACATCGTCGATGCCGACGCTGCCATCGTCACGACCATCGACCTCGACCATCAGGATTGGCTCGGCAACGATCGCGACAGCATCGGGCGCGAAAAGGCCGGCGTCTTCCGTGCCGGCCGGCCGGCGATCGTCGGCGAATCCGATCCGCCGGTTGCTCTGCTCGATGCCGCGCATCGCATCGGCGCAGACCTGCGCCTGGCCGGGCGCGACTTCGATTTCGAGCGCACGACCGCGCACGGCTGGCATTGGCATGCAGGCGCTGTGAACCTCGCCCTGCCGCCGCCACAGCTCGCCGCACCTGCGCAGCGGGCGAACGCCGCGGCCGCCATCGCCGCGCTGCATGCGTTGCGCGCGCGCATCGGCTGGAACCCGGCTGCGATCGCGGCGGGCGTCGCGAACGCGCGCATCGGCGCGCGTCTGCAGCGCTTCGGCGGCGACCCCGCGCTGATCGTCGATGTCGCGCACAACCCGCAGGCCGCGCGCATGCTGGCCGACTGGCTGCGCACGGCGCCGGCCGCGGGGCGCACGCTGGCCGTGTTCGGCGCGCTCGGCGACAAGGACGTGGCCGGCATCGTCGGCGCGCTCGCAGGCGTCGTCGACGTCTGGTTCCTCGGCGGGCTCGAGCACGACTCGCCGCGCGGCCTCGGCGTCGAAGCGCTGGCAGCGCTCGCGCTGGCGCCGCTCGCACACGCGCAGGTCGACGCGCACGAGCGCATCGACGCCGCGCTCGCGGCCGCGTGGGCCGCCGCGCGGCGCGGCGATCGCGTGATCGCATTCGGGTCCTTTTTCGTCGCCGCCGCGGCACTGCAGTTCGCACAGTCGCGCGGTCTGGCCACAGACTGACCTGCCGACCCGTGCCGCGTCAGCGCCGATACAGCGCGACGGGGGCGTATAATCGCGCTGGTTTTCCGGACGCGGACTCGTGATGGATCTATCGCTGAAACAGCGCCTGCTCGGCGCCGCCGTGCTGATCGCGCTGGCCGTTATCTTCGTGCCGATGTTCCTTTCCGGTTCGGCGCCGCAGAAATCCGCCGAGATGGAGACATCGAACCTGGCGATTCCGCCGGCGCCGGATCGCGAGTTCCAGACGCGCGTCCTGCCGGTCGATCCCGCCGCGCAGAACCCGACCGGTCCGTCGACCCAGGCGCCCGGCGCGGATCACATCGCGACCGTCGACACCGCGACGGCGCCGAAGCCCGAAACGCCTGCTGCGGAGCCGGTGCCCGCGCCGGCGCTGCCGACGCCCGCACCCGCGCCGGCCAAGCCGGTCGCTGCGGCACCGAAGCCGGCGCCGCCCGCCGCGGAGCCGATGAAACTGGTGCCGGGACAGGCCGCGAACGGTCACTTCTTCGTGCACCTCGGCATCTATTCGGCGAGCAAGAACGCGGACGAACTGATTGCGGCGCTGAAAAAAGGCGGCTTCCCGGCGTTTGCCGAGAGCAGTGAGTTCCAGGGCAAGCCAGCCCAGCGTGTGCGCGTGGGACCGTTCGAAGATCGTGCTGCCGCCGAAGCGGCGCGGCTGCGTATCAAGCAGCTGAAGCCGGGCGTGCCTGGCAGCGTCGTGCAGCTGACCGCCGACGCGACGGCCGATGCGCCGGCTGCGGCGTTGCCGAAGGCGCATGCGGGCGGCTGGGCGGTGCAGCTCGGCGCGCTGAAGACGGCCGACGACGCCAACAAGCTGCGCGACCGCCTGAAGAACGCCGGCTTCGTCGCCTTCGTCGACAGGCTCGATGCGAACGGCACCACGCTGTGGCGCGTGCGCGCCGGTCCAGAAGTGGATCGTGGCGCGGCCGACAAGCTGAAATCGAACATCAAGGACAAGCTGAAGCTCGACGGCATGATCGTGACGTTGTGATGGAGCTGGGAATGCTGGAGTCGGGAATCGGGAATCGGGAATCGAGAAGGGTGAAAGCGG
>DASWPR010000050.1:0-10009 GCA_036398455.1 Dokdonella sp. | reverse complement strand
TGACGGTGTGGTGGATTCCCGCCTGCGCGGGAATGACGGTGCCGTGGATTCCCACCTGCAGGGGTATGACGGTGTCGTGGATTCCTGCCTGCGTGGGAAGGACTGCGTCGTGGATTCCTGCCTGCGGGGGATGACGGCGTCATGGATTCCCGCTTGCGCGGGAATGACGGCATCACTGTGATTGCATCGACGCTGTCGAGCGGCGCTTCGAATCCATCACTCCGTGCGGCCGAGCGCGCGCAGCAGGCCGCGCGCCTTCGCCCGGGTTTCGTCGAGCTCGCGCGCCGCATCCGAGTCGGCGACGATGCCGGCGCCGGCGCGGAAGCGCACGCGGTCGCCCTGCTGGGTCAGGCTGCGGATCAGGATATTCAGGTCGAGGTCGCCGTCGCGATTGAGATAGCCGAGCGAGCCGGTATAGGCGCCGCGGCCGGTGCCTTCGAGCGTTGCGATGATCTGCATGCAGCGCACCTTCGGGCAGCCGGTGATGGTGCCGCCGGGGAAGACGGCGCGGATCGCCTGGCCCGGCGTGATCCCCTCGCGCAGCCGGCCGCGTACGTTCGAGACGATGTGATGCACGTGTGCATAGCTCTCGACCGACATGATCTCGTCGGCGACGACGCTGCCGGGCACGCAGATGCGGCCGAGATCGTTGCGCTCCAGATCGATCAGCATGACGTGCTCGGCGCGCTCCTTCGGATGGCCGACCAGTTCGCGCACGCGCGCCGCGTCGTCGTCGCCGGCGAAGCGAGCGCGCGTACCCGCGATCGGGCGCGTCTGCACGCGCGCGCCGTGAATCTCGACCAGGCGCTCCGGCGACGAACTGGCGATGGCCCAGCCGGGCTGCTGCAGCAGGCCGGCGAACGGCGCCGGATTCGCCGCGCGCAGGGCGCCGTACAACTGCGATGGCGAAGGTGCCTGCTTGAAGTGCGCGCGCCACTCGCGCGACAGGTTGACCTGGAACACATCGCCGGCGCGCAGATGTTGGTGGATGCGCTGGACGCCATCGAGAAAGCGCGCGGGCTCGTCTTCTTCCACCTCGGCGCGCGCGATCGGCGCCGGTGCATGCGAGGCTTCGGCCGCCGCGGCAAGATCGGCCTGCATCGCATCGAGCAACCCGGCGCAGCCTTCTTCGGCGATCAGCACGGTGCAGCCGCGCACGTGATCGACCGCGATTGCCGCCGGGCAGCGCAGTGCCAACGCCGTCGGCAATGCGCTGTCGCGCGGCAGCGGCAGGTGCAGACGAGGCTCGATTTCCGCGGCGAGTTCGTAGCCGAGATACACCAGCCAGCCGCCGCGGAACGGCAGCTCGTCGGCCGGCGCGGGCGTGATGCGCTCCTTCTGCCAGACCTGGTCGAGTGCATCGAGAAAACCGGTCGCGGCGACGGGGCCGTGCGCATCGCGCACCACGCCGGCCGCGTCCAGGCGCAGTTCCGCCTGCACGAATGCGAACAGGATGTCGTAGCGCGCACGCTCGTTGCCGCGCGCGACGCTTTCGAGCAGGCCGGGATAGCGCTGCGGTTGCGCGGCGGCGAGCGGCAACAGATCGCGGCGCCCCGGGAGTGTGCGAATGAGCAAGGCAATCGCCCGCGCTGGTGGGAAAGCGCCGCGACCGCGGCGCTCGATGTCAGGGAATGCCGGGCGCGATCGTCGCGGCTGTGCCGCTCCTACATGCGCCGGAACACCAGGGTGCCGTTGGTGCCGCCGAAGCCGAACGAGTTCGACAGCGCGACATCGAGCTTCGCCTGGCGCGCGGTATGTGGAACGAAATCGAGATCGCAACCCTCGCTCGGATTGTCGAGATTGATCGTCGGCGGCAGCACGCCATCGCGCATCGCGAGGATCGAGAAGATCGCCTCGACGCCGCCGGCGGCGCCGAGCAGATGTCCGGTCATCGACTTGGTCGAGCTCACCGGCATCTTCTTCGCGTGATCGCCGAAGCAGGCTTTGATCGCGGCGACTTCGGCGATGTCGCCGACTCCGGTCGACGTCGCATGCGCATTGACGTAGCCGATCTGGTCCACATTGAGACCCGCATCCGCAATCGCCGCGACCATCGAACGGCGCGCGCCGTCGCCGTCTTCCGGCGGCGAGGTCATGTGGAAGGCATCGCCGCTCATGCCGAAGCCGGCCAGTTCGCAATAGATGCGTGCGCCGCGCTTGACCGCGTGCTCGTACTCTTCGATGACCAGCACGCCGGCGCCGTCGGCGAGCACGAAGCCGTCGCGGTCGCGATCCCACGGGCGGCTCGCCTTGTGCGGCTCGTCGTTGCGCGTGGACATCGCGCGCGCCGAGCAGAAACCGCCGACCGCGGTGCCGACGGTGGAGAACTCGGCGCCGCCGGCGACCATCACGTCAGCATCGCCGTACTGGATCATGCGCATGGCGAGGCCGATGTTGTGCGTCGAGGTGGTGCAGGCGGTCACGCAGGCGATGTTCGGGCCTTTCAGCCCGAGCATGATCGACAGGTTGCCCGAGGCCATGTTGATGATCGAACTCGGCACGAAGAACGGCGAGATCTTGCGCTGGCCGTGCTCGTGATAGGTGATCGCGGTCTTCTCGATCGTCGCGATGCCGCCGATGCCGGCGCCGACTGCGACGCCGATGCGTTCCTCATCGTGTTCGTGCGGCTTCAGCCCGGCGTCTTCCAGCGCCTGGATGGACGCCGCGATGCCGTAGTGGATGAACGGGTCCATCTTCTTGACGTCTTTCGCAGCCACGTAGCTGGCCGGATCGAAATCGCGCACTTCGCCGGCGATGCGCGTCGGAAACGTGCTCGCGTCGAAATGCGTGATCTGGCCGATGCCGCTGCGGCCGGCAAGGATGTTCGCCCAGGCCGTCGACACGTCGTTGCCGACGGGACTGATGATGCCGAGACCGGTGACGACGACGCGACGCTTGCTCATGGCTGGGTTCACCTGTGCGATCGTCCATGATCGCTGAGATCAGGAAACGGCCGTCCGTGGCCGCACTTTTCAATGAATAAAACGAAAGCTGCGCCTCGTGGGCGCAGCTTCATGTGCCGCCTGTTGCAGCGGAATCAAGCCTTGACGTGCGCCTTCACGTAGTCGATGGCCTGCTGCACGGTGGTGATCTTCTCGGCTTCCTCGTCGGGAATCTCGCACTCGAATTCCTCTTCCAGCGCCATCACCAGCTCGACCGTGTCGAGCGAGTCGGCACCGAGGTCGTCGACGAACGACGCATTCGGCGTCACTTCGTCTTCCTTCACGCCAAGCTGTTCCACGACGATCTTCTTGACGCGCTCTTCGATAGTGCTCATGTGTTTCTCTACCTCCCGATGGGAATTCGTGCGGCGCGCGCTTGCATCGCGTCCGCGTCGGGCGACGTGCCCGAAGCGGCGGCATTGTAGTGGAAGCCAAACGCCGTCGCTACTTTGTCTACTCCGTGGCTTTTGCGCGCATTCGCCGCGCACTTCGCCGGCAACACGTTGATTCGCAAGCTCAAGCCATGTACATGCCGCCGTTGACGTGCAAGGTTTCGCCGGTGATGTAGGACGCGGCAGGCGATGCCAGGAATGCGACGGCCTTGGCGATATCCGTCGGCGCACCCAGGCGGCCGAGCGCAATCTGGCCGAGCAGCGCCGTGCGCTGCTCCTCCGGCAGGGCGCGCGTCATGTCGGTATCGATGAAACCCGGCGCCACGACATTGACCGTGATGCCGCGCGAGCCGATCTCGCGCGCGAGCGATTTGGAGAACGCGATGATGCCGGCCTTCGCCGCCGCGTAGTTGGCCTGGCCGGGATTGCCGGTCAGGCCGATCACCGACGCGATATTGATGATGCGGCCCCTGCGCGCCTTCATCATGCCGCGCAGCACACCCTTGGACGTGCGGAAGACCGAGCTCAGGTTGGTGTCCAGGATCGCCTGCCAGTCTTCTTCCTTCATGCGCATCAGCAGCTGATCGCGCGTGATGCCGGCGTTGTTGACCAGGATCGAGATCGCGCCGAATTCCTTCGTGATCGCATCGATCAGCGCCTCGACGGCAGGCCCGCCGGTCACGTCGAGCGCGCGGCCGGCGCCGCCGTGCGCGGCGAGGCGTTCGCCGATCGCCTGCGCGCCGGCATCCGTCGTCGCCGTGCCGATCACTTTTGCGCCGAGCTCGGCCAGTTCGTCCGCGATCGCGGCACCGATGCCGCGGCTCGCGCCGGTGACCAGCGCGATCTCTCCTTCCAGCAGCTTGCCCATCGTGTTTGCCCTCACGCCATCCGAGGGCGCGAACCTTACACGGATTCCGGCGCGCGCTGCAGCTGGCGCAGCCTTTCGACCAGCCCTTCGAGGAATTCCGTCCAGCCGCCGTGGTGGCCCGCGGCCATCTGCTCGTCTGGCAGGCCTTCGTGGATCAGCACCAATTCGGTCTGCTTGCCGCGCGCAGTCAGTTCGATCGTCACCACCGATTCCTTGCCGCGCGTGCCTTCACTGACCCAGGTGAATTCGAGCAGGCGCGGCCGCTCGATGCGCAGGTAGCGCCCGTAGTGCGGATAGATGCGGCCCCCGCTCGGCATCTCGAGGTAGAACAGTCCATCGACGCGCGCATCGACGCTCGCATTCCCCCCCGCCGCCAGCCAGGCCTTCAGGCTGGCCGGGTCGGTCCACGCGTCGAACACGCGTTCGGTAGAGGCGTCGTAGGTGCGCGGCACACGCGTGCTGAACGATCCCATCGCTTTTTCGTTGCGCTCAGTCATCGGTCTTCTCCTCATTGTCGCGGTCGGCCAGAAACTCGCCCAGCGCATCGAGTCGCTGGGTCCAGAAGCGTTCGTATTGCGATGCCCAGCGCACCACGTCGCGCAGCGGCAGCGCGCGCAGATGCAAATAATGTTCGCGGCCGATGCGCTCGCGCCGCACCAGGCCGGCGCGTTCAAGCACCTTCACATGCTTGGAAACTGCGTTGAGCGAAATCCGGAACGGCAGTGCCAGATCGGTCACGCGGATTTCGCCGCGGGTCAGGCGCGCGACGATGCGGCGACGGGTCGGGTCGGCGAGCGCGGCAAAGGCGAGATCGAGGTTCGACATGTCAATCCACCCATGAGCCGCAGCGGAGGTCGGCGATGCTGCCGGCCAGTGCGGCCATGCTTTCGACGCTCGCGCGCGTGTGCGACGCGACAACGACCGTGGGAATCGCAGCCGTTGCAGGCAGGCAACGTGCACGCCGTTCGCGCCGAGTCCGCGCGCTGGAATCCGCGACAACGCCGCCACGCATGATTACGTTCCCGCCCTGCTGCAGCATGCTCGTGCCCGTTCGATACATTCAACCTAGTGGTTGAATAATACGCGCTCGGACATGGACGTCAAGCGCCCTTCCATTCAATCCTTGGCTGGAGCGGAAACCGCCCGGCGGATCAGTGGCGCCAGTCGCCGAGGGCCGTGTCGAATTCGCCCGGCGTGCCGAGGGAACGGCCGTCGATGCTCTTGTCGATGCGCTTGACCAGACCGCTCAGCACCTTGCCGGGGCCGCATTCGGCAATGCGCGTCGCACCGCCCTTGACCAGGGCCTGCACGCACTCGGTCCAGCGCACCGGCAGGTAGAGCTGACGCACCAGCGCATCGCGGATTTCGGCGAGGCCTTCGTGTGTGCGCGCATCCACATTCTGCACCAGCGCAATCTTCGGCGGGTTCCAGTTGTAGGCTTTGATCGCTTCAGCCAGGCGAGTGGCCGCCTCGCGCATCAGCGGCGTATGCGAAGGCACGCTGACGGCCAGCTTGACCGTCTTGCGTGCGCCGCGCTCGGCCAGCAGCACGAGCGCCGCATCGACCGCCTGCACGTGACCGCCGATGACGATCTGGCCCGGCGAGTTGTAGTTGGCCGGCGCGACGACGTGATCGCCCGAGACTTCGCGGCAGACCTGCTCGACCACGGCATCGTCCGCACCGAGCACCGCCGCCATCGCACCGACGCCTTCGGGCGACGCTTCCTGCATCGCCTGGCCGCGGATGCGCACCAGATGCGCGGCATCGCGCAAGGTGATCACGCCGGCCGCGACCAGCGCGGTGTATTCGCCGAGACTGTGGCCGGCCAGCTGCGCCGGCATCGCACCGCCCTGCGTCTGCCAGATGCGCCATACGGCGACACCCGCCGCGAGCAGCGCGGGCTGCGTGTATTCGGTGCGATTGAGCATCACTTCGGGACCGCCCTGCGACAGCGCCCACAAGTCGATGCTGGCGCCGTCCGAGGCTTCCGCGAAGGTTTCGCGCACGCCGGGATGCAGCTCGGACAATTCGGCCAGCATGCCGATCGATTGCGAACCCTGGCCGGGGAAGACGAAGGCGAGCGTGGAAGCGTGTTTTGCCGAGTTCATGGTCGTCCAATCCTTCTCGTCACAGCGGAGAAAACCGCAGACGCCTCGCTGCGGCAAGACGGGTCGATCCAGCACGTTCGTCGGACAGGAACCGGATCCCGGCATTCGCCGGAATGACGAAACGTCGAGGAAAAGTCGTGCAAACCGGGCCGCGCCAACGTCCGGCGCGGCGCCATCAATATTTGAGCAGGGCCGACGACCAGGTGAATCCGCCGCCGAACGCTTCCAGCAGCAAGGTCTGCCCACGCTGCACCTTGCCCGAACGCACGGCTTCGTCGAGCGCCAGCGGCACCGATCCCGACGACGTGTTGCCGTGGCGGTCGACGGTGACGATGACGCGGTCCATCGACAGCTTCAGCCGCTTGGCGGTCGCCTCGATGATGCGCAGGTTGGCCTGGTGCGGGATCAGCCAGTCGACGTCGGACTCCTTCATGCCGGCCGCTTCGAGCGTCTCGCCGACGATGCGGTCGAGCGTCTTCACGGCGACTTTGAACACTTCGCTGCCGGCCATCATCACGCGGATGCCGTGGTTCGGCTCGCCTTCGAGGAAGCCCGCGGAGACGCCGACCGGGTTGTACAGAAGATGCTTGTAGCCGCCGTCCGCGTGCAGCTTGGTGGTGATGATGCCGGGTTCGCTGGACGCTTCCAGCACGACCGCGCCGGCACCGTCGCCGAACAGCACGCAGGTCGAACGGTCGGTCCAGTCGAGCATGCGCGACAGCGTTTCCGCACCGACCACGAGCGCCTTCTTCACCTGGCCGCTGCGGATGAACTGGTCGGCGACGCCGAGCGCGTACATGAAGCCCGAACACGCCGCATTCACGTCGAATGCCGCGCAGCCGTTCGCGCCCAGGCGATGCTGCAGCAGGCAGGCGGTCGACGGAAAGATGATGTCCGGCGTGGTCGTGCCGAGCACGATCAGCTCGATCTCGCTGGCCTTGACGCCGGCGGCTTCGAGCGCATGCGTGGCCGCATAGAAGGCCAGATCACCGGTGGTTTCGCCGTCCGCGGCGCGGCGCCGCTCGCGGATGCCGGTGCGCGAGGCGATCCACTCGTCACTGGTGTCGACGAGTTTCTCGAGGTCGGCATTGGTGACGATTTTTTCCGGCAGATAGCTGCCGGTGCCGGCGATGCGTGAGTAGATCAGGGTCGTTCCCCGTCAATGGTGGGAGTCGGGCCAGGGTGGCAGCCGGGCCAGCCAACCGATCGGCATGGCCTTGACGGAAGCGCCGCCTCGCCGCGTGCGTGGCGCGGCGCGACCGTGTGGTCCCGCCTCGCCAACGTCCTGCAACGGCATCGACGCGAGGATTTCAATCCTCGGTCGGAACCTGCTTCGACTCGATGACCTTCTTGCCGCGGTAGTAGCCGTCCTTGGTGACGTGATGGCGCAGATGCACCTCGCCCGAGGTCGGGTCGGTGGCCAGCTGCTTCGCCGTCAGCGCATCGTGCGAACGACGCATGCCACGGGTGGACGGGGTTTTACGGCTCTTGGCAACGGCCATGACACACTTCTCCGGTTTGAATGACGAATGGGCGGAAGGGTTCTGCCCTTCCGCTTTGACACATGAACGGTGCTGCGGCGGTCCTGCGACCGCCTAGTGTTTCTTCAGCGAACCCAGTACCGCGAACGGATTGGGGCGCTGCTCGCCGGCGTCCTCGTCGACCGGGCCATCCTTCCACTCCAGCGGCGCGCCGGGTTTCAGCGGTACCACCGGCAATGCCAGGATCAACTCATCCTCGATCACGTCGGCCAGGTCGAGCTGGCCGTCCGGGACCAGCAGCGGCTCATACCCTTCCGGCAGGGCCGCTTCCTCGCCTTCGGACGCGATCAGACCGAGGCGCTGATCCAGCGCGACCCGGTACGCGAACGTCTCCAGTGTACGCTGACACACCAGCGGCAGCGCCGCCTCGACGCGCAGCGCGAGATAGGCGATGCCGAGACTGTCCCTGCCGAATTCGAGCGAATAGCGCGCCTCGCCCTCGGTATTGGCGAGACTGCCGCGCAGGCGCTGCATCGACGCCAGCGGCAGCGAACCGTCGAACGTCCGCTGCGCCTGCACTTGGCGCGCGACATCCACGCGATCTGGCAAGGCGGCTGACATGGGCGCGCGATGGTAGGTGCGGACCCCCGCCCTGTCAACCGCAATCGACCATTGCCGGGCCGTGGCGGCGTGCGCAGACTAGCTGCCTGACAGGGTCGAACGCGGGCGTCCGGGGTCGTGAACATTCTACTTGCTTGTCTGCTGGCGGCCGTCGCCCTGCTCGCTCTGGCGTGGTGGCGCGAACGCCACCGGCGGCGCGACGCCGGCCTGCTCGGCGAAATTCTCGATCTGGCCGACGCGCTGGAACGCGAGCTGCTGGAATGCCGCGCGCGCCTGCGTGAAATCCCGGCCCTGGCGACGGCGCTGCCGCCGACCGAGTCGGCGCGCGCGACCTTGACCGCCGAACCTCTGGTGCAGGACGCCCTGCGCGACCTGCTGGCGCACCGGCTGTGGCTGAAGGATCACGCGGCCGCGGCTTCGCGGCAGGAACTGTTGTCCGCGCGCGACGCGCTGGCGGCGACGCGCGCTGCGCTGGCGCGCCAGCTCGAACGCCTCGCCGACGTGCGCAGCGACCTCGCCCAGGCCGCCCACGGCATGCGCGCCGCGGCGCCGCCGCAATGACCGACGCGGCCGCCATCGATCTCGTGCTCGCCTCCACGTCGCGCTACCGGCGCGAGCTGCTGGCCCGGCTGCGGCTGCCCTTTCGCACGCTGGCACCGGATGTCGACGAGACCCGCCGCAGCGGCGAACTCCCGGCCGCGCTGGCCGAACGGCTGGCGCTGGCGAAGGCGCGTGCCGTCGCCGCCGGTTGCCCGGACGCACTGGTCATCGGCAGCGACCAGGTCGCCGAACTCGACGGCCGCGTCCTCGGCAAGCCCGCAACCGCGGCGGCCGCGCAGGCCCAGCTCGCCGCCAGCTCCGGCCGTCGGGTGACCTTTCATACGGCCCTGTGCCTGCTCGACACGCGCGCTGGACGCAGCAGCATCGTCGTCGACGCCACGCACGTGGTCTTCCGCGTTCTGCTGGCCGAAGAGATCGCGCACTATGTGGACGCCGAGCAGCCCCTCGACTGCGCCGGCAGCTTCAAGGCCGAAGGCCTCGGCATCAGTTTGTTCGAACGCATCGAAAGCAATGACCCGACGGCGTTGATCGGGCTGCCGCTGATTGCACTGTCGCGCCTGCTGCGCGACGCCGGCGTCCGCCTGCCCTGACCGACCACGAATACAAGGAACTCGATCGAATGGAAACGACGGCAGCCTGGTACTACGCAGATGCGCAACACCGGCAACAAGGCCCGATGACGCGCGCAGCCCTGGTCGAGGCGTTCGATCGCGGCAGCGTGAACGCAGCAACCCTGGTCTGGCGCAGCGGCCTCGCCGCCTGGCAGCCGCTCTCCTCCGTCGTCGACGAACTCGGCCTGCGCGGACGTGCGCCGCCGCCGATCGCCGTTGCGCGCGAGCCTGCCAGGTCCGCTGCGGCCGACGACATCGTCTATGCCGGCTTCCTCAAGCGCTGGGCTGCGCTGATCATCGACGGCCTGATCCTGTTCGTGCCGACGATGGTGCTCGGTTTCGGCTTCGGGCTCGTCGGCGCGCTCTCCGGCGGCTTCGGCCAACACCCGATGTGGGCGCAAGCCCTCGGCTATCTCGCCTGGATC
>DASWPR010000049.1:0-1739 GCA_036398455.1 Dokdonella sp. | reverse complement strand
CTGACGATGCCGGACAGCGGTTCGTGCAGCGCTTCGAGAATCTCGTTCGAGTTGACCGTGAACATGCGCGGCACGCCTTCGGCAAGGTTGCGCCCGGACACTTCGATCTCGCGCACTTCCGATTGCGGAAACGCGCAGCCGATCTCGACCTTGATCTTCTCGGCGGTCGATTCGCCGATCAGGGTGCCGTGGTTGCGCCGCACGTAGTTGATGATCGCTTCGTCGAAGCGGTCGCCGCCGATGCGCACCGACTGCGAGTAGACGATGCCGTTGAGCGAGATCACCGCCACTTCCGAGGTGCCGCCGCCGATGTCGAGCACCATCGAGCCGCGCGCCTCGTGCACCGGAATGCCGGCGCCGATCGCGGCGGCCATCGGCTCTTCGATCAGATAGACGTCGCGCGCACCGGCCGATTCGGCCGATTCCTTGATCGCACGCCGCTCGACCTGGGTCGAGCCGCAGGGCACGCAGACCAGCACGCGCGGGCTCGGCCGGAACATGCGCGCCTTGTGCACCTTCTTGATGAACTGCTTGAGCATCTCTTCGGTCATCGTGAAGTCGGCGATGACGCCGTCCTTCATCGGCCGGATCGTGACGATCGCCGCCGGCGTGCGTCCGAGCATGCGTTTGGCGTCGCCGCCGACGGCCGCGACCGAGCGCGGGCCGCCGGGGCCACGATCCTGGCGGATCGCGACGACGGAGGGTTCGTTCAGCACGATGCCCTGGCCGCGCACGTAGATCAGCGTGTTGGCAGTGCCGAGGTCGATCGAGAGATCGTTGGAAAAAAGTCCGCGTAGACTTTTGAACATAAGCGCGGCGCTAACCTTGTCATTCAGGGGTGGAGGGCGAAGCGGGCGTCCTGCCGCGATCTGCGAGCAGACGGCACGGCACGGCCGCAAACCGTCGCGGAGGGTGCGCGAGTTTAGTCACGTGGACCTGGAGGGGCAAGGACGGCGAGGTTAAAAAAGCCTTGCCGGACGCTGGTTTCCACGCGTTTTGCCGTCGCGGGCGCGGAAGCGGCCGGATGCGCAGGCTGCGATCCCCGGCGCGGCTCGGGTAAGCTTGGCGGGTTTGCCGCGGCGTTTTGCGCGCCGCCGCTCCTCCTGCCGGATTCCTTCGATGTCTGCACTGATCTGCGGTTCGCTCGCCTACGACACCATCATGGTCTTCCAGGACCAGTTCAAGAAGCACATCCTGCCCGACCAGGTGCATATCCTGAACGTGTCGTTCCTGGTGCCGAACATGCGCCGGGAATTCGGCGGCTGCGCCTGCAACATCGCCTACAACCTGAAGCTGCTCGGCGACGATCCGATTCCGATGGCGACCGTCGGCCAGGACTTCGCGCCGTATCGCGAGCATCTGGCGAAGTTCGGCATCCGCCTCGACCAGGTGCGCGAATTCCCCGAGCAGTTCACGCCGCAGTGCTTCATCACGACCGACCTCGACAACAACCAGATCACCGCCTTCCATCCCGGCGCGATGTCCAGCTCGCACGCCAACCACGTGCGCGACGTAGCGGGCGTGACGTTCGGCATCGTCGCGCCGGACGGCCGCGAGGCGATGCTGCAGCACGTCGATGAGTTCGCCGCGCGCGGCGTGCCCTTCATTTTCGACCCGGGCCAGGCGATGCCGCTGTTCAACGGCGACGAGTTCCGCTCGATGATCGACAAGGCCACCTACGTCATCGTCAACAACTACGAATCGCAGCTGCTGCAGCAGCGCACCGGCTGGAGCGCCGG
>DASWPR010000048.1:0-1596 GCA_036398455.1 Dokdonella sp. | reverse complement strand
GCAGAGACAGTGTTTTTGCCAGCGACGCCGCCTCGGCCTGCGCCTCGGCGCGAGCCTGCAGTTGCCGCCGCGCATCGGACAAGCTGGCTACCCCGCTTCGGGACAGTGCATCGCGAAGCGCCGCATCAGCAGCTTCGCGCTTGCGCAGCAACGTCGCCACACCGCCGCCCGGTTGCACGTGCAGCCGTCCGAACCCCTCCAGCTCCAGCGTCGCGTCGCGTGCTAGGCCGAGTGATTGCGAGGCTGCATGCGCGGTGCCATCCACGACGATGCGGCGCTCGCCATCCGGCTCGAACGTGATCTGCAGGCTGGCAGCTTCGAGTTCGGCACGGGCGCGATCGGCAGCACGCTCCAGGGTAGTCAAGGTCGCCACGATATCCGTATCGAGCTTCACGGCGGCGGCGCGGGCCAACGCGTCCCGATGTCGAGCTGCCTGCTCCTCGGCAGCTGCCAGCTTCGTGATCCGATCATCGAGGGTTGCTGCCGCTTCGCGCTGCTGCAGTGCGGCCTCACCTCGGCGCAGGCGATCCTCGGCTGCATTCTGCGCCGCACGGGCAGCCGCGAGTCTCGCGTCGGCTTCCCCAGCCCCGATGCCGCGCTGTCGCACCAACACACGCGCTTCTTCAGCGACAGTTTCGGCCCGTTGCACCTCCAGGCGCATTGTCTCGCGCTTCGCCATGAGCGCCTGGCGCCTGTCACACCGCTCTCGTGCCTCCACCGCCGCGCGCTCGGCGTCACGCAGGCCGGTCAGGGCCGCTTCATGCGCGATACGCCGCCGCTCGACTTCTTGCAGAACTCGGCTGGCGGAAACGACTGCTGCCGTGGCACGGCCCAGGAGGTCGTCACGTCGGTGCCGTTCGATCCGCGCTCCGACGATCTCGAGCCGCGTCAGCCGATCCTCCATCTCGCGCTGCCGAAGCAGAAGCGCGGCCTCCTCGCCCTCCAGTTCCTCCACGCAGCGGCGCGCTTCCACCACCGGGCTGCGCGGCCGGTCGCGCTTATCCCAGAAGCGGTCGCGCCGCTCTTCGGCCGCTGCTAGAAGCGCCCGTCCCCGCTCGCCCCCTGTCACCTGACCGACTTCGCGCTCGAGCGCCGCAGCGAGCGTGTCGCGCCCCGCGCCGACGCCGAGATTGGGCCGTTGCCCCTGCTCTACCCAAAGCAGTCCATGGGTTCCATGGTGTTCCCTGGGATCGGATCCACCTCGCCCTGGTGGCGTAAAGCCGAACAACTCTGCGAGCCTGTCTTCGACGGCATCGCCAACATGGCGCTCACCCGGCCCTTGCAGGCTAGCTTCTGGCCGCTGAACAAAACTCTTCACGAGACTCCAGGGCTTCCCGTCGAGTTCGAAATCCACGGCTACGGTCGGCCGCACAGCACTGCCGTAGGGCAGCATCGATTCGGCCGGTCTGCCGCCCAGGCGATGGCGTTCAAAAAAGACAGCCCGCAGCGCAGCCAGCATGGTCGACTTGCCGGCCTCATTGTCCCCCACCACGATGTTAAGCCCATCGGCGAGGTCCGCGATCTCGCGGCGGGTGATCTTGCGGAAGTCCTGAATAGCGATGCGGCGGATCTGCATGGATCAGGTGCGAGCGCGAT
>DASWPR010000047.1:0-17167 GCA_036398455.1 Dokdonella sp. | reverse complement strand
GGATTGGCGATGTTGCAGACGATGAAATCGAAGCGCTGTCCGGCGATCGCTTCGACCAGCTTGTCGGTGAGTTCGGGGCAGCTCATTTCCGGCTGCAGGTCGTAGGTCGCGACCTTCGGGCTCGGCACCAGGATGCGCTCTTCGCCCGGATACGGCGCTTCGCGTCCGCCGGAAAAGAAGAACGTCACATGGGCGTACTTCTCGGTCTCGGCGATGCGCAGCTGCGCGAGGCCGAGCGAGGCGAGGTATTCGCCCAGCGTGTTGTGCATCGACTGCGGCGGAAACGCGATCGCGCTGGCGGCGAGGCCCTTTTCATACTCGGTCAGCGTCACGAAGGCGCTCAGCCGGATCGCGCGCGGGCGGGCGAAGCCGGAAAAATCCGCGTCGACGAATGCATGCGAAAGCTCGCGTGCGCGATCGGAGCGGAAATTCATGAACACGATCGCGTCGTG
Organism: Dokdonella sp.; assembly: GCA_036398455.1. GTDB lineage: Bacteria > Pseudomonadota > Gammaproteobacteria > Xanthomonadales > Rhodanobacteraceae > Dokdonella_A. The sequence continues at coordinate 16,715 of DASWPR010000047.1, read as the reverse complement.
GTCGGCGACGCGGACGCCGGCTCCGATCACCGTCGGCTTGACGAATTCGTCATTCTCGCCGCGCGCGTAGGCGGCTCGCAGCGCGGCCAGCGCGTCGTCTTCGCGGTATTCGGATTTCGCCTCGGCGATGGCGTCGTAGGCGAGTTCGACGCGGTCCCAGCGCTTGTCGCGGTCCATCGCGTAGTAGCGGCCACTGACGCTCGCGATCGTCGCGTTGCCGACTTTCCCGCAATGCGCGACGAGATTGCGCAGGCTCGGCCCGGCGCTTTGCGGCGGCGTGTCGCGGCCGTCGAGGAACGCATGCACGGCGACGCGCGCGACGCCGCGTTTCGCGGCGAGGTCGAGCAACGCGTGGATGTGCTTTTCCTGGCTGTGCACGCCGCCCGGGCTGAGCAGGCCGAAGACGTGCAGCGTGCCGCCGCTGGCCTTCGCCGCTTCGCAGGCGCCGACCAGCGCGGCGTTGTCGAAGAAGCTGCCGTCCGCGATGGCCGCGTCGATGCGCGTCAGGTCCTGGTAGACGATGCGGCCGGAACCGATGTTCATGTGGCCGACTTCGGAATTGCCCATCTGGCCGTGCGGCAGGCCGACGAATTCGCCATGCGTGTCGACCAGCGTATGCGGGTACTCGGCGAGCAGGCGCCGCCAGTTCGGCGCATTCGCCTGCGCGATCGCGTTGTGCGCGGTTTCGTCGCGATGGCCCCAGCCATCGAGGATCAGCAGCAGGATAGGTTTCGGTCGCGCCACGCGCTCGGCTTCCGTCAGATTCGCGAAGAGGGCAATCCTAGCCGAACGGGTTGCGCGCTGCCGCAACCTCGTCTAAACCTTTGCGGTCACGCGCGCATCCAAGCTGCGCCACCCGAACCCCGCGGAGATCTCCCATGAATCGCACTCCCCTCGCTCTTTCGCTCGCCCTCGGCCTGTCCCTGGCGGGCGGCGCATTCGCGCACGGCGACGACGTCGACAAGGTCAACGGCTCGATCAGCATCCCGGGCGACCAGCGTGCCGGCAACCTGACCACGGTCAACGGCAGCATCCATATCGAGGGCGGCGGCACGGCGCAGAAAGTCTCGACCGTCAATGGCGGCATCACCGTCGGCGCACGCGCCACGGTCGATTCGCTCGAAACGGTCAACGGCGGTGTCGAGCTCGGCGACGGCGCGCGCGTCGGCAAAACCGTCGAAGCGGTCAACGGCAGCGTGCAGCTCGGCAAGGGCGCCGACGTCGCCGGCCATGTCTCCAATGTCAACGGCCGCTTCACGCTCGACGCCGCACATATCGGCGGCGGCATCGAGACGGTCAGCGGCGATATCGAGATCGGCGCCGACTCGCACGTCGAAGGCGGGCTGATCGTCGACAAGCCGCACGGCTGGTCGTGGGGCAAGTCGCGCAATCCGCGCATCGTGATCGGACCGCGCGCGGTGGTGACCGGCACGCTCGATTTTCGCCGCGACGTCGACTTGTTCATCAGCGACAGCGCGAAGGTCGGTACGGTGACCGGCGCTACGGCGACGAAGTTCTCCGGCGACCACCCGTAAACGGTTCGCCATTCGGGCAGCCGTGTGTGGATGGGGCTTCCTTGAATCGGTCATTTGCCGACCGGTGATTGCAGACAAGCCAAAAAAAACGGCGCGGAGCCTGACAGGCGCCGCGCCGGCGGAAAGTTGGACGAGTTCGCCCCATCCCTGGGGCGCGATGCATCCACTGCGAACCGGATCGTCGGCGAACGCGGTCTCAGCGATTGAGATGCCCGACGGCGCCGCCGCTTACCGGGCCGCCAGCGCCTTTTCGATGCTTGCCTGCGTCAACGGGTGGTAGCCGGGCTTGGCTTTCGCATACACCTCGCGCGCGAACGCCTTGCCGTCCGGCGTCTTCGCGAGCGCCTCGTACAGCGGCACGACCAGATAGCGACGACCGATGCGCGACATGTAGTCGGCCAGCGCCGGGCGCGCCGGCCGGTAATCGGCGCGGATCGCCGCCAGGTACCAGCGCCGCGCGATCTCGGCATTGGCCGCACCATCGAGATGCCAGGCCGCATCGAGCTCGGCCAGCTGCGCCCTGGTCACCGGGATCGGCAGGCCGTCGAGGAAGTACATCCATTCCTGCGTGTTCCACGCTGTCGCGTCGAACGCGGCGGCCGCCTGCCTGCCATCGAGCCAGGCCTTGCGCGCCGCGGCGATCGACTCGAAGCGCGCCGACGACGGCTGCTGCGCATCGGCTGGAATACCGGGCTGCTCGATCCAACGCCTGATCGCCGCGAGGCTCATGCCACCCGGATGCGCCTGCACGAGATGGGCATCCATGTACGCGAGCATCTGCTCGGTCGTGATGCTCTGGAACGCGAAATGATCGAAATAGCCGCGCAGGTACGCATCGAACACGCTGCGGCCGTAGCTGGCTTCGAGCGTGCGCAGCAGCCAGGCGCCTTTCGTGTAGGCGAAATCCGAGCCGGCATCGTCCGGATCGCGGCCGTCGAAATCCGGCACCAGGCGCTGGTCCTCTTTCGGCATCTCGCCGAGCTCGCCGCGCAACTCGTTCGCCGACAGGATGAACTCCTCGTCGGCCTTGTCCTTGCCATAGACCGCTTCGACGATGCGATTTTCGACATAGGTGGTGAAGCCTTCGTTCAGCCACATATGCTTCCAGCCGGCATTGGTGACCAGATTGCCCGACCACGAATGTGCGAGCTCGTGGGCGACCAGCGAGACCAGGCTCTTGTCGCCGACGATCACCGTCGGCGTGGCGAAAGTCAGGCGCGGATTTTCCATGCCGCCATACGGAAAGCTCGGCGGCAGCACGAGCAGGTCGTAGCGGCCCCAGCGATACGGTCCGTACAATTTCTCGGTCGCGACGATCATCGTTTCGACGTCGGCGAATTCCTTCGCGGCCGCCTCGACCACCGAGGGCTCCGCGTACACCGCGCTGCGCGGACCGGTCTCGCGCACCGCGATATCGCCGACCGCGATCGCCAGCAGGTAGGAGGGAATCGGCTGGTCCATCGTGAAGCGGAAGTCGCCGTCGAGCGCGTGGCGGGCGTCGTTGTTCGCGCTCATCACGGCACGCAGCGCTTTGGGGACGTGGATCTGCGCGCTGTAGGTGAAGCGCACCGATGGCGTGTCCTGCAGCGGCACCCAGCTGCGTGCATGGATCGACTCGGACTGCGAAAACATGAAGGGCTGCCGCTTGCCGGCGGTCTGCGCGGGCGTCATCCATTGCAGGCCCGATGCGCTCGGCGCCGTGTGGTAGCGGATGCGCAGACCCGGCGCCTGTGCGTCGAGGTCGATGCGCAGGGCCGAGCCGAGAATCGGATCGCGCTTTTCCAGCGCAAAGCGCGCGGCGTGCGCGGCGCCGTTCGCGTCGACGGCTTCGACCCGCTCGATCGCCAGGTCGCGGGTATCGAGCACGAGCCTGCGTGCGTCCTTGTCATGCCAGGTCAGCGCGAGTTCGGCACTGCCGGCGAGTTCGCGCCGCGCGAAGTCGACCGCAAGGTCGAGATGCAGCGCTTTGACACTGACTGCGTCCGTGTTGGCATAACTGTGCGGATCGGCCGCGATGGCGCTGCGCTGGGCAGTCAGCATGAGGAGGAGTAAGGCGGCGAGACGCATCGACGGCACGGCATGGATCCTCGGACGGGAACGGGTTGCGCGGGACGGCCGCTGGCCGCAAAAAGCGTGATTGTCGCGCAAAAACGGTCACGCACGCCGCCAAAAAGGCGATTTCACACGCGGATCACGCGCTCCGTTCCATCGTGTTCCTGCACGAGGCCATGCGCAGCCTTGAGCGGGCCGAAACCGCGGCGGTGGCGATGCGATCGATTCTGGACATGCTGGACAGCCTGCTCACCTGCGAATCGCAGGAGGAGCTGCATCGATTCGGCGATGCCTGCGTCAAGCGGCTCGGCTTCGACGCGTGGATCTACGTGGCGATGCCGCGCGGCGGCGGCGAGGTTCCATATCTCGCCGGATCGATGCCGTCCACCTGGTATGCACATCACTTCCACTTGGGGCATGCCGCCGCCGACCCGGTGTTCGCGCATTGCCGCAGCCGCGCCACGGCACTCATCTGGGATGCCGACCACGTGGCCGGCGAGGACGATCCGCGCTGCCCGGTGTTCTTCAGCGAAACGGCCGACTTCGGCCTGCGCTGCGGCGTCAGCATTCCGGTGCATGGACTGGGCTGCCAGTGGGGCGTGGTCGCGGTCGCCAGCACGCGCTCGCGCGATGAGGCGCTGAGTACGCACAAGCTCGGCGAGCTGCACCTGTTCGCGGCCTACGTGCACGATGTCGGCCACCGCCTTGCCGCTGCCGCGGCCGGCACCGAACACGTGCACCTGACCTCGCGCGAGCGCGAATGCCTGCGCTGGACAGCGGAAGGCAAGACCGGCTGGGAGATCAGCAGAGTGCTCGGCATCTCCGAGCGCACCGTGGTCTTCCATCTCGAGAACGCCGCGCGCAAGTTCGGCGTGTTCGGCCGCCGGCAGGCAGCGGCGCGCGCGATCGCGCTGCATATGATCTCGCTGTGATCGCGCGTTTACCCAGCGGGAGCAACGTCAGTCGCGATGCTTTTCGTGCAAATACCACTGAAAAGCCCTCGCGGCCGGAGCCACTCCCGCCAAGCCGGACTCAGCGCCTGCCGGTGCCTGGCGCGGCGCGATCGTAGAACGCGGCGACGTCGGTCTTGAGCTTGGTCAATGCGTCCGTGTTGAGATACACCATGTGGCCGGACGGGTAGTAGCTGAAGGACAGGTTCCCGCGCAGCGACGCGTCGAGCAGCATGTGGCTGAGATCGGTTTCGGTGGCGAAGAACGGCGTGGCGAGATCGAAATAGCCGTTCGCCGACAGCACCTGCAGCTTCGGATTCTGGCGCATCGCGAGCGCGAGATCGCCGGCGACGTAAGGCTGCCGCTGCGGCTGGCGCGAGCCGGCCACTTCGTGCTTCCAGTCCCACTCGCGGATGATCTCGGTGCGCGTCTTGTACGGCTCGTCGCTCTGCCACTTCAGCGTGCCGTCGACGTACGCATGGAACGCGCCGATGAAGGCGCCGGAAATCGCCGTATCGGAAGCGTCGTAGTCGGGGTTCTCGCCGGCGGCGTCGAGATCGATGCCCTCGTAGCGCGCGTCGTAGCGACCCATCGTGCGGCGCTCGTCGCGCAGCAGCTCCTTGCGGAAACGACCCTGGTTGACGCGCAGGTTCGCTTCCTTCAGATATTGCGGCGACAGGCCCGTGTAGCGGCCGAGCTTGGCCGCCATCGCATCGAGTTCCGGCGCGGAAAGGTTCTGCCCCTTCGCCAGCGCGGTTGCGTATTCGCCCGCCGCGAACACGCGTGCCTCCTCGACGAACGCTTCCATGCTGGCCGGCTTGTTCGGCACCTTGTCGTGGTACCACGCGATGGCGGCGAACGTCGGCAGCGCGCCGATATAGGTCTGGTCCAGGCCCGGCGAGTTCGCGCCGTAGTTGAGGATCGACGACAGCAGCACGACGCCGTTGAACGCCATGCCCTGGCTCTGCAGCAGATTGACCAGGCCGGCCGACCGCGTGGTGCCATACGATTCACCGAACAGGAACTTCGGTGAATTCCAGCGCTGGTTGATCGTCACGTAGCGGGTGATCGCCTTGGCGAATGCGTTGAGGTCCTGGTCGACGCCCCAGAAGTCCTTGCCCTTGCCCTTGCCGACCGGCATCGAATAGCCGGTGCCGACGGCGTCGATGAAGACGAGATCGGTCTTGTCGATCAGGCTGTCCTTGTTCGGGATCAGGCGGTACGGCGCCGGCCCCGTCGGCGAGGCGCTGGCGGACTCGACGCGCACCGGCGCGACCGATCCCATGTGCAGCCAGATCGTCGGCGAACCCGGCCCGCCGTTGTAAAGGAAGGTCACCGGCCGGTTCGACGCGTCCTTGTTGCCGTCGGCCGTGTAGGCGACGCAGAACACGCTCGCATTCGGCTCGTTCTTGTCGTCGCGGATCAGCACGTTGCCGGCCGTCGCGGTGTAGTGGATCGAGCGGCCGCCGACATCGACGCTGCCGTGTGAGAGCGCGGTCTTCTCCTTCGGAATCGGGGTCTCGTCTTTCTTCGCGGCCTTGGCGTCCTTGTCCGGCGGCGCGTCCGCATCCTTGTTGTCGTCCGCGGCCAATGCACTCGTCGCGACGACGAGCGACAACGCGAACAACGCGGTTTCCAGCAGCTTCTTGCGCATGAAGACTCCCCGGCCGATGCCGATTCGTGGATGGACTGACTGCGTCGATCCCGCCGAGTCTGGCGCGCGGCAAACCGTTCGACCCGTGACGAAAGTGCCGGGGCGAGGTAAACGTCGTGCAAAGATCGCGTGCGGAGACTTTAAAAAAAACGGCTTCAGAGAGCCGGTTTTGCCGCCCTCAGCCAGTACGCCACGAGCACGGCGGCGCATGCGCGCATGCCTCGGGACGGTACGATACGACCGAGGTCTGTGCCAGTCTTCGACGCGCACGCCGGCCGCCATGTCGCATGGCGATCGAATGCAGGCCCGCAAATCGTTCGTCGATACACGCGCCGCGCACGGCGCACACCACTGCGTGATCGTCGGCGATCAGCGACGCGACGACCTGCGACGCGATGACGCCCTGGGCCCCGGTGACCAGGACGCGCATCGCGCGCAATCCTCAGACGCGATAACCGCGATGGATCGCGACGATGCCGCCCGACAGGTTGCGCACGTCGACCTTGGCCAGGCCCGCCGTCTCCATCATCGCCTTCAGCGTGGCCTGGTCCGGATGCTTGCGGATCGACTCGGCCAGGTAGCGATAGCTCGAGGCGTCGCCGGCGATCAGCTGGCCGATGCGCGGCAATATCTGGAACGAGTGGAAGTCGTAGAGCGGCTTGAGGAACTCGACGCGCACGCTGGAGAATTCGAGCACCAGCGCACGGCCGCCGATCTTCAGCACGCGATGGATCTCGGCCAGCGCGTTCTCCTTGCGCGTCACGTTGCGCAGGCCGAAGGCCATCGTCACGCAGTCGAAGCTCTTGTCCGGAAACGGCAGCGCTTCGGCATCCATCTGCGCCCAATCCAGGCCGCGCAGCTGGCCGCGATCAAGCAGGCGGTCACGGCCGACGCGCAGCATGTCGCCGTTGATGTCGCCGACGACGATGCGTCCCTGGTCACCGACCTTGGGCAGCAGCAGGGCCGCGATATCGCCGGTGCCGCCGGCCAGGTCGAGCACGGCATCGCCGGGGCGTACGCCGCTGGTCGCGACGAAGTAACGCTTCCACAAGCGGTGCACGCCGAACGACATCAGGTCGTTCATGACGTCGTACTTGCGCGCGACCGAGGTGAACACTTCGCCGACGAGCCTGGCCTTGTCGGCCTCGGGCACGTCGCGATAGCCGAAATGCGTGGTATTGGGTTCGCTCATGCCGCGCATCCTACCGCAAGCGACGGCGGCAGCCTCCCCCCGGCGCCGAATGGCATTGCGGCCGCGCCGGGTTCGTCGATAATGCCCCTCGCTGCGGTTCGCGGGGAGCGTTCGCATGGTCTGGTGGTGGATCGGCGCGATCGCCTTCGTCGCGGTCGCCGCGATCGTGGTCGTCTTCAACGAACTGGTCGCCGCACGCAACCAGGTCCGCGCGGCGTGGAGCGACATCGACGTGCAGCTGACGCGGCGGCACGATCTGGTGCCGCAACTGGTCGCCGCCGTGCAGGGCTACGCGGATCACGAGCGCCCCACGCTGACCCTGCTGACCGAACTGCGCACGCGCGCGATGTCCGCGGCCTCGCTATCCGACAAGGCGCAGCTCGAAGGCGAACTCGCCCAGCAGGTGCAGCGCATCCTCGCCCTGCAGGAACGCTATCCGGACCTCAAGGCCAGCGACAACTTCCTCGCTTTGCAGCGCGACCTCGTCGGCGTCGAGGATCATCTGCAATTCGCGCGGCGCTTCTACAACGGCGCGGTGCGCGATCTCAACAACCGCATCGAGACGTTTCCATCATTGCTGGTCGCGCGGCTGGCGAATTTCCGTGCGGCCGAATTCTTCCGCCAGGGCGCGGAGCAGGAGGCGCCGGCATGATTCGCAGCCGATTGCACGGCGCACTGTCCGGGCTGGCGCTCGCCGCCGGCCTCGCGCACGCCGACGAACGCATCCTCGATTTCCACAGCGACATCGCGATCGCTGCCGATGCCAGCATGGACGTCACCGAGACGATCCGCGTGCGCGGCGAAGGCGACCGCATCCGCCACGGCATCTACCGCGATTTCCCGACCGACTATCGCGATCGGGCGGGCAACCGCGTACACGTGGATTTCGAGCCGGTCGGGCTGACGCGCGACGGCCACGACGAACCCTTCCACACCGAACAGCAAGGCAACGGCATCCGCGTCTATTTCGGCTCCAGCGACAGCGTGCTGACGCCGGGCGACTATGCGTACGAGCTGCATTACCGTGCCACGCGCGAACTCGGCTTCTTCGAAGACCACGACGAGCTGTACTGGAACGTGACCGGCAACGGCTGGGAGTTTCCAATCGATGCAGCGAGCGCGGCGATCACCCTGCCAGGCGATATCGCCACCGCCGAACTGCGCGTGGAAGGGTACACGGGCATACGAGGCAGCAAGGCGCAGAACCATGTCGCGAAGGCCGATGCTCCCTCGCACGCGCTGATCCGCACGACGCGCGTGCTCGCGCCGAGCGAAGGCCTGACCGTGGTGGTCGGCTTTCCGAAAGGCGTCGTCGCGCCGCCGGCGGCGGCCGAGCGCGCAACCTGGTTCCTGCGCGACAACGGCGGCGTACTGGTCGGCGGCGCCGGCCTGCTGCTGATGTGGGCGTACTACCTGGTGCAGTGGTTTCGCGTCGGCCGCGATCCGAAGCCGGGCGTGATCGTCGCGCAGTACACGGCGCCGGACGGCTTCACTCCGGGAGCGCTGCGGCACATCGAACGCATGGGCTACGACAACCGCTGCTTCGCCGCCGATGTCGTCGACATGGGCGTGCGCGGCGCACTGCGCATCGAGCAGGATGGCAGCGACTACCAACTGCAGCGGACACGCGGCGCGAATGCCGATGTGCTGCCGCTCGAAGTGGAATTGCTCAAGAGCCTGTTCGCCGAGAGCGAAGTCCTCGAGCTGAAGCAGTCCGAACACACGCGCATCGCCGCCGCGCTGAAGGCGCACAAGGCGAGCCTGGACAAATCAGGAATCGGCCGCTACTTCAATACGCATGGCCGGCTGGTGATCCCGGGCGCGCTGCTCGGCGCCGGCGCCCTGATTGCCGGTCTGCTGGTACGTGGCGTCAGTCCGGCCCTGGCCGGCGGCGGCTTCGCACTGGTCTGGCTCGGCGTCTGGAGTTTCGGCGTGATCGCCCTGGTCGGCCAGGCCATCGCCGCCTGGCGCGCGCCGCCGAGCATCGCCGGCTACGGCAGCGCCCTCTTCCTGAGCCTGTTCTCGCTGCCGTTCGTCGCAGGCGAGGTCGTCGGCATCGGCGTGTTCGTCAGCATGACCGGCGTCGCGTTCTCGATCGTCGCCGCCGCGCTGTTCGTGACCAACTTCGCATTTTTCCATTGGCTGAAGGCGCCGACGCTCGAAGGCCGCACGCTGCTCGACCATATCGCGGGACTGCGCCTGTACCTCGGCGTCGCCGAGCGCGATGAACTGGCAGCGCAGAAGGCGCCGCCACTGACCAGTGACGAATTCCAGCGCTTCCTGCCGTATGCGCTCGCGCTCGGCGTGGAAAAGACCTGGGCCGATCGCTTCGCCGCAGCGGTGGGTCCGGCGGCCGCAGCGGCCGCGGCCGGCGCGATCGGCTGGTACCAGGGCAGCGGCAACATCAGCAGTCTCGGCAGCTTCACCGACAGCCTCGGTTCGTCGCTGAGCGGCGCGATCTCGTCGTCGTCGAGTGCGCCCGGCTCGTCGTCGGGCGGCGGTGGCGGCGGCTCTTCGGGCGGCGGCGGTGGAGGCGGTGGAGGAGGCGGCTGGTGAAGCGCGCGCGGCAGAGCGTCAGTGCGCGAAGGCGAACGCGAACAACCCGAGCCCGGCCAGCCCCAGCAGCGAAGAGCCGATCCAGACGACGCGCCGGCGCGTCAGCGCGGCCACCGCACCGAGCGCGATGCTGACCTGCAGCAGCGCCACCGCTTCGGCGAAGAAGTGGTGCCGGTGCAGCAGCGCATCGGCCTCGGCGGACTTCTCGTCGCGCTGCTGCTCGAACGCGTCGGCCTTCTCGCGGCTCTTTTTCTGATCCTCGACGTAGCGGCTGCTGTCGACGGCCAGTTCGTCCGGCGGCGACTTGCCGGCCGCGGCCCAGACGTTCTTCTGCGCATCGAGGATCGTCGCCTTCAGGCCCTTTGCCTGATAGTAGGCCCACTGGTCGGAGGCTTCGGCCTGCAGGCGCGTCGCCTCGGTCTTCAGCACCAGCGCTTCGTTGACGGTGCCGCCGGCTTCCAGCGAGGCGATTGCGGCCAGCGCGGCGAACAGCGCCGTGGTCAGCGCGATCTGGCGCAACAGGCCGCCGGATTCACGCTCGATCTCCTCATCGATCGTCTCGCGCAGCTTGTCGGTGTCGATCTCGATTTCTTCGGGCATGGCGTCGATGCTCGCGCAGAGGTTGCCGGGGAAAGGCACGTCGGACCCCCGCGTGCCGTTCGATCATCCAGACGCAGTGTGCGCCCGGCGTGCTGTCGGCAGCGTTTCAGTCGCTGCGCGAGCGCGCGATGGGGAACCGGTCAGGGGAAACGCGAAACGCCGCGCGCAGCCAACTCGTCGAGATAGGCCTGCCAGTTGCGCGCATGCTCGCGGCCGAGCGCATACAGCACGTCCCACGAAAACAGCCCGGTCGCATGGCCGTCGTCGAAACGCAGCAGCACCGCGTAATTGCCGACCGGCTCGACCGCATCGATGTTGACGTTCGCCTTGCCGCCGACCAGCACCTTCTGGCCAGGGCCGTGCCCCTGCACTTCGGCGCTCGGAGAGTTGACGCGCAGGTATTCGGCCGACAGGCGAAAATTTTCGCCACTCTCGAAGGCAACCTCGAGCACGTGCGAAGCGCGATGGAGCGTGATGTTGGTCGGCGCTGGAACGTTCATCGAGCTAAGTCGCAACCCAGGCGCCAGTCATCACTGCAACGAAAATGCCTTTCGTGAAAAGCGCGGCCATGGATGAACACTCTTAAGTGGGCGCCGGATTATTCATCGAGCTACGTCGAATGTCATGCGCCTATCCCCCACCAACGAAGGCGCTGTCCGTGAGAAGTGCGGCCATGGATGGCCGCTCTGGAATCACCGACGCATGCACACCGCACAACCAGTTCACCCTCCCCGCAAGCAGCGATCAAGGATGATCGCACCAGTCAATGAATACTATCGGACTGCGGCTTGCGCGCCGCGAGCGGATCGCCGGGCGACCCGGCCACCTGCCACAGCGCATCGAGATAGCCGCTGCCGAAGCCGATCGAACCGATCGCCTCGACCTCGTAGCCGCCGGTGTCCGGATACCACTGCGCGTTCGGATCGAGCTCGCGCAGGATCAGCGCATTCGCCTCGATCGCAGCGAGCTGGCCCACGTAGCTGATCTCGCCTTCTTCGTCTTCGACCATGTTGATCGAGATCAGCGGCGCAGCCGCGGCGGCGGATTGTGCGATCGTCGTCCAGTCGTCGAGCTTGAAGTCGGCCGGCACGACCAGCTGTTCGCCACGCAGCGCGAGCGCCTTGTCGACGAATTCGCGCGAGGGATCGTGCTCCAGCGCAGAGATGTCGGACACCGCGATCGCGATGTAGCCGTCGAAACGCATCGCGTCGCCAACCTCGGCGATCAGGCAGAAGTCGCGCGAAAGGCCGACGACGTAGCCGTGGATGACGCCGGGCTGCAATCGTTCGCGCTGCACGCGCAGCGGAATGCGCTGCTCCAGGGCTTCGCGAAGTTCGGCGCGTGCGCCGCGGGCTTTGAAGGGAACGACGGTGCTCATGGCGGTATGGTCGGGTAGCGGGGTGAATAGCGCAAGTTCGGAAGCCGGCCGGGAAAGCCCGTCGCATCACGTTTCGGCGAAAAACCGGGACGAGAAGACGCCGTTTCTTCAGCCATCAAAGGATGTAACGGGACAGATCCTCGTCCTTGACCAGCCCGCCGAGGTGCGCGTCGACATACGCCGCGTCGATCCGGTAGTGCTGGCCGTTCTTGTCGGAAGCCTCGTAGGAAATCTCGTCGAGCAGGCGTTCGAGCACCGTGTGCAGGCGGCGCGCGCCGATGTTCTCGGTGCGCTCGTTGACATGGAATGCCGTCTCGGCGAGCCGCACGATGCCGTCGTCGGTGAATTCCAGCGTGACGCCTTCGGTCGCCAGCAGCGCCGTGTACTGCTTGGTCAGCGCGCTGTGCGGCTCGCTCAGGATGCGCCGGAAATCATCCGCGGTCAGCGCGGAAAGTTCGACGCGGATCGGAAAGCGGCCCTGCAGTTCCGGCACCAGGTCCGACGGCTTGGCCAGCGAGAACGCGCCCGATGCGATGAACAGGATGTGATCGGTCTTGACGATGCCGTACTTGGTCGACACCGCCGAGCCTTCCACCAGCGGCAGCAGGTCGCGCTGCACGCCTTCGCGCGAAACGCCGGCGCCGCTCCACTCGCCGCGCTGCGCGATCTTGTCGATTTCGTCGATGAAGACGATGCCGTTCTGCTCGCAGCTGTTGATCGCCTGCGTCTTGATCTCTTCGTCGTTGACGAGCTTGCCGGCCTCTTCTTCGAGCAGCAGCGGGCGCGCCTGCGCAATCGACAGCTTGCGCGTCTGGCTGCGCTGGCCGGCGAGCGACTGGAACATGCCGCGCAGCTGGCTGGTCATTTCTTCCATGCCGGGCGGGGCCATGATCTCGACACCGACGTTCTGCGCGAAGTCGAGCTCGATCTCGCGTTCGTCGAGCGTGCCTTCGCGCAACTGTTTGCGCAGTTTCTGGCGCGTGTCGGCCTCGCGCGTGTCGGGCGTCTGCGGCTCGTTGGCGAAGCCGACGCCATGCTGGCGGCGCGGCAGCAGCGCATCGAGGATGCGATCCTCGGCGCGGTCCTCGGCCTGCGAACGCACGCGCGTCTTGGCCTGTTCGCGCGCCATCTTGACCGCGGTATCGGCCAGGTCGCGCACGATCTGCTCGACATCCTTGCCGACGTAGCCGACTTCGGTGAACTTGGTCGCCTCCACCTTGATGAACGGGGCGTTCGCCAGCGCCGCCAGCCGGCGCGCGATCTCGGTCTTGCCGACGCCGGTCGGGCCGATCATCAGGATGTTCTTCGGCGTCACTTCCTCGCGCAGCCCGGGCTCGAGCTGCATGCGCCGCCAGCGATTGCGCAGCGCGATCGCGACCGCGCGCTTGGCCGCCTGCTGGCCGATGATGTAGCGGTCGAGTTCGTTGACGATTTCGCGGGGAGTCAATTCGGACATGGTCTGGAAAGCGGCAAGGGAGAAAGGGAAATCGGCAAGAATCAAAACGGGGACTGGCGGGGCTGTCGCGGCTGCAATTCCCTATTCCCGATTCTCGATTCCCAGCTCTTCGATCGAAACGTTGTGATTGGTATAGATGCAGATGTCGCCAGCGATGTTCAACGCCTTCTCGACGATCGCGCGCGGCTCCAGCTCGGTATGTTCGAGCAGGGCCTTCGCCGCGGCGAGCGCGTAGGGCCCACCGGAGCCGATCGCGATCAGGCCGAGCTCGGGTTCGAGCACGTCGCCGTTGCCGGAGATGATCAGCGAGGTCGTGCGGTCGGCGACCGCGAGCAAGGCTTCCAGACGGCCGAGGCGCCGTTCGGTGCGCCAGTCCTTGGCCAGTTCCACCGCCGCGCGGGTGAGGTTGCCGCCGTGCTTTTCCAGCTTCTGCTCGAACAGCTCGAACAAGGTGAATGCGTCGGCGGTCGCGCCGGCGAAACCGGCCAGCACCTCGCCTTTGCCGAGGCGGCGGATCTTGCGCGCGTTGGCCTTCATCACGGTATTGCCGAGCGTGACCTGGCCATCGCCGCCGATCACGACCTTGTCGCCACGGCGGACGGAAACGATGGTGGTGGCGTGAAAGCTGTCCATGCGCTGATCTCTGGGGTGAGTGAGGGAGGTGGGGCTAGGGGAAGGGATTCCAAGGCTGGCCTGCGTCGGCGGACCGAAGCATGCGCATCCTTTCGCTCTGCGGGCACCTTCCCCTCCGGCACCTTCCCCGCGCTGCGGCGGAAGGAAAAGCTGCGCACGAGACCGACGCAGCGCGATAGCGGCTGTCCCTTCCCCCGCCAGGCGGGGAAAGGCGCCCGCAGGGCTGAAGGGGGCATTCCATGCCACGCCCGCGACCCTACGCCTTGCGCCGCGCCCGCGGATGCGCCGCGTCGTAGACCTTCGCCAGATGCTGGAAATCCAGATGCGTATAGATCTGCGTCGTGCCGATGTCCGCATGGCCGAGCAGCTCCTGCACGGCGCGCAAATCGCCGGAGGATTCGAGCAGATGGCTCGCACAGGAGTGGCGCAGCAGATGCGGGTAGACGCGTTTCCACACGCCCTGCTCGTTCGCGCGCCGCTTGAGTCGCGCACGCACGCCGTTCGGCGTCAGCGGACCGCCGCGCGCGCCGCGTACGAGCGGGTCGTCGTCGTTGCAGCCGTCCTGTTCGCGCAGCGCAGCCAGTGCGGCCAGCGCCTTCGCGCCGACCGGCACGATGCGCGTCTTCGAGCCCTTGCCGGTCACACGCAGCAGGCCCGAACCCGCATCCAGATCGTGCCAGCGCACGCCGCACAATTCCGCCACGCGCAGGCCGCTGGAGTAGAGCAGTTCCAGCAGCGCGCGATCGCGCACCGCTTCGACGTCGTCGCCGGGGACTTCGACGAGCTGGTTCATCTCGTCGGCGTCGAGCACTTCGGGCAGCTTGCGCTTGACCTTCGGCGACCGCAGTCCGATCGCCGGATTCGCGGCCACCTCGCCTTCGCGCGCGAGATAGCGGAAGAAGCTGCGCCAGGCCGACGCCAGGCCGCGCAGCGTCGATGCGGAATAGCGATGGTCGCGATGTTCCTGGGCGAGCAGCGACTGCGCCTGGTCCGGCTTGAGGTCGCGCCAGCGCGTCAGGCCATTCGCTTCGGCAAAATCGGCCAGGCGCGCGAGGCCGAATGCATAGTGCTCGATGGTGCTTGCCGCATAGCGCCGTTCGTTGCGCAGATAGGCAAGGAAGCGATCGACTGCGCCGGCCAGCGTGGTGTCCACGTCGTCAGCCGCGGAAGCGCCCGATCGCGGCGGAGACCGCCTCGCCGATCAGCTTCAGGAACACCGTGCCCATGCCCGGATGGAAGCGGTTGGGGTCATGGCTGCCGACCGCGAGCATGCCGACCGTACCGATCGGCAGCAGCACGGCGGAATGGACTTCGTCCGCGTGCTTGCCGAACAGCACGTCGAGTTTGTCCTGCTGCAGGCGTCCGCACAGCGGCTCGGCGCGCTTGAAGAATTCGGCGAAGGCCGGGAACGCGCTGGTGCCGACGGGCTCGGCGATCAGCCATTCCACCGCCGGCAGATCCGAATCGGCGCGGAACAGCACCAGCCGCACCAGATCGGTATTGAAGTCCTCGGTCAGCGCGGCGACGATCGCGTTGGAGGTTTCCGGCAAGGTCTTCGCGCGCATCAGCGCCAGCGTGAGCGTATGCACGCGCACCATCAGGCCTTCGTTCTCGTGCGCGATCTCGATCAATTCCTGCAGCCGGCGCGCGAGATCGCGATTCTTGTCGCGCAGCACTTCGAGCTGGTAGCTCGCCAGCGAGGCGGCCGAACCCTGTTCGCGCGGCAGCACCAGGGCCATCGCCAGATCGGGGAATTCGTTGAGGAATTCCGGATGGCGGCGCAGATAGCTGGCCACTTCCATCGCGGTGAGACCATCCTTGACGCTGAGTTCGCTCATGAATTCCTCACTCCGTCGGTGCGTGCTGCGTGCGATCGATCATCGGACCGGGCGCTCTCTTCAGTTTGGCAAATGGCGCTGCCGGGAGCCATCGCCGGCTTTCGGCCCGGCTGCCCAGGCTTGGTTGTCCAGGCTTGGTAGTGCGGACTCGGTTGTCCAGGCACGCGTTCTACCACTCGCCTTCGAACACGAACGTCGCCGCGCCGGTCATCCACAGCGTATGCCCCGGGCCTTCCCAGTGGATGATCAGTTCGCCGCCGGGCAGGGCGACGCCGACGTCGGCGTCGAGTTTCCCGCGCAGACGCAGCAGCGCGACCGCGGCGCAGGCGCCGCTGCCGCACGCCAGGGTTTCGCCGACGCCGCGCTCCCACACGCGCAGGCGGATCGCGCCGCGCGACACGAGTTCGGCGAAGCCGACATTGCAGCCTTCGGGGAAGGCCGCCGCGTGTTCGATCTGCGGACCGAGCACCGCGACCGGCGCCTCGACCACGGCGGCCACTTCGACGACGGCGTGCGGATTGCCCATCGAGACCGCGCCGATTTCGACATCCTCGCCGATGACGTCGATGGTGTAGCGGAAGTGCTTCTCATCGAACGCGTGCTTGTCGACCCGCAGCGGAATATCCGCCGGCGCGAAGCGCGGCTCGCCCATGTCGGCACGCACATCGCCATTGCCGAGCAGTTCCACCGTCACCGGGCCGGACGGACTCTGCAGCCGCGCCGTGCCGTCGGCGAGCGCTGCGTCGCGCGCAAGCCAGCGCGCGACGCAGCGCAGGCCGTTGCCGCATTGGCCGGACGGCGTACCGTCGGTGTTCCAGATGCCGTAGGCGAATGCGCAGCCCGGGTCGGAGGCCGGCTCGATCGTCAGCAG